>JASJKW010000148.1:0-4646 GCA_037621305.1 Pseudomonas sp. | reverse complement strand
CCCAGATCGCGGCGCAATCCCACCACCTGATAGATCTGTACCGGACGACCGAAGCCCTTTACCTCGATGCGGCCCTTGTCATGGCACATGATCAGGTCCTTGATCAGTGACCAGGTTTCATGGGGGATCAGGATCTCACCGGCTTCGGCAGCACTTTCCAGGCGGCTGGCCAGGTTCACTTCGCGGCCGATGATGGTGTAGTCCATACGCATGTCGGCGCCGAAGTTGCCTACCGTGCAATAGCCGGTACTCAAGCCCATGCGAATTTCCAGCGGCCGGGTAATGCCCTGACTGCGCCATTGCTGCCGTAAGACCTTCATGTGTTTACGCATGGCAATAGCCATGGAGACCGCTGCCTCGGCATCCTGTTTGGCTCCCCGGCTGACTGGGTCACCGAAGAACACCATGACGCTGTCACCAATGAATTTGTCGATGGTGCCGCCGTATTGCAGGGCGATACGGGACATTTCATTGAGATAGTTGTTGAGCAGGTCGGTGAGCGCTTCGGCTTCCATTTCCTCGGCCAGTTCGGTGAAGCCGCGAATGTCCGAGAAGAACACCGTCAGCTTCTTGCGGCGAGTCTCCAGAGTCACTCGCTGATTACCGGAGAAAATCGACTCCCATACCTGTGGCGAAAGATATTTGGCCAGATCGCTGGCCAGCTCGGCGGTCTTTGCCTGTTCGGCGCTGATCAGTTGCTGCGCCTGTTCAAGATTCCGACCCTGACGATAGACGAAGGCGGCGATGATGACTGTGAAGGTACCGCCACTGGCCAGACTGCAGAAGGCCAGCAACTGACTGCTGACGAACTGTGGATCGGGCGAGAGGATAGCTGCCGAGAGCATGCAGCCGGCCAGCGTCAGCAGGCCTGCAGCGGCCAGGTAAAGCGGTCCGCCGATGATGATGCTGGCGAAGCTGATCAGCATCAGAAAAACCAGGCTCGGAATCATGCTGAACTGACACAGGGTGATGAGGACGCCGGTGTGTATTGCATCCAGCGCGAGCAGGCTCAGCCGCATCGAGCGCGCACCGATCTTGCGCAGAAACTCGGATACCAGGCGGATCAGATGGGGATAGAGCAGGGTATAGGCAATGACGCCGGCGGTCAGCGTGGTCAGTCCCTGTTCATAGGCGATGGCGGAAAAGACGATACTGGCGCAGAGGTAGGCGATGACCCTGGAGTAGTAACCCTCCAATGGAGGGCGTACGGGTTGTATACGGGTTTGCAGCGTCATGATCAGTCTTCCCTGTCCTGATGGTCCGGCGATGCTGATCAGTTGATGGAGCTGATCGGTCCGGTATGCCAGACCGATCATAGTATGCAAGACCGCCGCTGAAAAGCTCAGGCGTACATGGACTGGCGTGGGCGGGCAAAAACCCGCCTCAGCATGGGCTCGAAGAAGCTCAGGGGTTCGGTTGGGTAATCCGGGTCGAAGGCCGGTGCGTCGTATAGCGCGCAGAATTCGGCGGTGCGCTGATACAAGGGGTGATCCTTGAATTGCTCGCGCAGGTGCCGATCCATTCCCAGATGATGGAAGAAGTAATAGCCCTGAAAGACGCCGTGCTTTTCCACCATCCACAGATTCTCTTCCGAGACGAAGGGCTTGAGCATCGCGGCGGCGATATCCGGATGATTATAGCTGCCCAGCGTGTCGCCGATATCATGAAGCAGGGCGCAGATGACGTACTCTTCGTCACGCCCATCGCGGTGTGCGCGGGTGGCCGTCTGCAGGGAGTGTTGCAGGCGGTCGATGGGGAAGCCGCCGAAGTCACCGTCGAGCAGGCGCAGGTGGGTCAGGATGCGGTCGGGCAATTGCTTGGCAAAGGGGCGAAAGTGACCGGCGATGAGGCTCCAGTCCTCGGCGGTGCCTTCCTGCATGGCGCGGAAGGTGGCGCGTTGCTCGCTCATGGCAAATCTCCTGTGATTATCGTTATACGCCGGATGCTACACCGCGCATGGCGACGTAACTGTCGGCGGTTCGACAATCTGCCCCAGGGGTCAGAAACGAATTCGTCCAGTGAGCATATCCCTGAGCATGACCCAGTCGCCGAGGAAGCTGTAAAACGGGTATTTGAAGGTGGCAGGCCGGTTCTTCTCGAAGAAGAAATGCCCAACCCAGGCGAAGCCGTAGCCCGCTATCGGTATAGCTAACAGCCACCAGGCGTTGCCACTGAAAATCGCCCACAGCAGGGCCAGCAGTACCAGGCTGCTGCCGACGTAATGCAGGCGTCGACTGGTGTCATTGCTGTGCTCGCTGAGATAGAAAGGATAGAACTCGGCAAACGAGCGGAATTCGCGAGCCTGGGAAGTTTCGGTGGTGGGCATGACGCTCTCCTTGTTGTTTTTGCTGATTGCTGACCCTGGGGTGCCGGCAGCGGCCGAATGCGTGGCCGGTTTTGTTATGATCTGGCACCCAGCTATTTTTGGAGTCCGATGATAATGGACGCACTGACCGCATTGCACAACCGGGTTTCCATGCCCCGATTGGCCGGGCCGGCCCCCACCAGAGAGCAACAGGAGGCGCTGTTTCAGGCTGCGCTGCGTGCTCCCGACCACGCTCGGTTGCGGCCATGGCGCTTTCTGGTACTCGAAGGTCAAGGCCTGGAACGCCTGGGCGAGTTGTTTGCCGCCGCTGCGCTGGCCCGGATCGGCGACCCAAACGCGGCCGATGTATTGCGTGCCCCCAGCCTGCCGCAGCGGGCGCCGATGATCATCATTGCCGTCAGCAGCCCCGTGGCGCATCCCAAGGTGCCGGAAATCGAGCAGGATATGTCGTGCGCCGTGGCCGTTGGCAACATGTTGGTCGCGGCTCATGCGCTGGGACTGGGTGCGGTATGGCGTACCGGTGAACCGGCCTATGATCCATTGATACGCGAAGGGCTGGGACTGCAGGCGCACGAAAAGATCGTTGCCTACCTGTATGTCGGTCAGTCCATGACGCCCGACAGGGTGGCACCGGAACTGCTGTCACGCGACTTCTTCCGGCGCTGGCCGGAGAGCTGATGGGAGCGGGGAAGGTGGATATGGGCACTCAGGCCGCCTGAATCACTCAGGCTGAAAGTGAGTGTGCCGCCATGCCGGGCGACCGCTCGGCGAGCGATGGCCAGCCCCAGACCGTGACCGCTGTCCGCCGGCTGACCCGGCACGCGAGCAAAAGGCTCGCCGAGTCGCGGGAGCCATTCCTCAGGTACGCCGGGGCCCTGATCGGTCACCCGAATGTCGCAGCCCTGTGCAGTAGCTGACAGCTCGATATTGATCAGCCCCTCGCTGGGTGAGAACCGCAGGGCATTGCGCAGCAGATTGTCGATGGCGCTGGCCAACTGATCTGGCCAACCGTTGAGGGTGCAGCCGGTCGCCCCCTGTATCTCCAGACGCTGGCGGTCGGCGGCGAAGCGGGCATCTTCGACGGTGTCACCAATCAGCCGGTCCAGGTCAATCGCTTCCAGCGGGATACTCTGGGCGTCCAGGCGGCTGAGCGTGAGAATGTCGTCGATCAGGCTATCCAGCCGACTGCATTCGCGGTCAAGCCGCGCCCATAAAGGGTCATCTGGCCCCAAACCCTGCTTACTGCCCAGCGCCAGCCCGATGCGCAGTCGCGCCAGCGGGGAGCGTAATTCATGGGAGATATCGCGCATCAGCTGATTCTGGCTGTCGAGCAGGCTCTGTACACGGTTACCCATACTGCGAAAACGCCGCGATAGATCGCCGATCTCATCACGCCGCGCGCCTATATCTGCCAGGGTCTGATCATCAAAGCGGCCCTGGGCCAGATCCTGGGCTGCGACGCCGAGCTTTCTCAGCGGTCCGGTCAGATAGCGACTGAGCAGCAGGCTGACCAGTGCCAGCAGCAGCATGGCGATGATGATATTGGTGATCATTGCAAAGGGGGTGTGCCGCCAGCGAAACAGTTCGGTGGCAGGGACATGCAACAGCAATTGATATTGCGCCCGCTCTGAGCTCCAGGCCAGTTGGAACAACCGCCCGTGACGGGTGCGTTCCGGCCCGCTTTGGTCCGGTGTGTCAAAACGGGGAAGGGTGGGCAGGGTGCCGTCAATCAGGCGTTGGCCCTGTGCGTCAAACAGTTGTGCGCGCAGACGGTTCTGTTTGCGCTGATCTTCCAGCCACAGCTGAGCCGCAGCAGGGCTTTGTTGTTCATACACAGTGACCAGTTGTTCGCTGAAATCACGTAATTTGGGATGAAACTGCAGCAGCATCCAGTCCTGCTGCAAAGCGCGGCTGATCAGAAAGCCCGAGCCGCCAACCAGCAGGGTGGCGAGCCAGAGAACGGCAAAGACTTTCCAGAACAGCCGCATGCGAATCAGCTGGCGTCAGACGAGCGGGCATCGTCGCGCTTGTCACCACGGCGGTCTTTACGATCCTGCATGTGCTGTTTCATCTGTTCGCGTTTTTCTTCGTGCATCTGCTGCTTTTTCTCGCGCTGCTCGTCGGTGAGAATGGCATCTACCTTGCCCTTCTTCTCCTCATGCAGCGCCTTCATTTTCTCGAAGTGCTCTTCATGCAGGCTGCGCATCTGCTCTTGCTGCTCGGCGGTCAGTTCCAGTTCGGTGGCCATCCGCTCCATATGCTTGTCATGATACTTGCTCATATCCCTGTCCATGCCGGGCATGGCGAGCGCGGCGCAGGA
>JASJKW010000147.1:0-10009 GCA_037621305.1 Pseudomonas sp. | reverse complement strand
CAAGCAGAACGAGATCAAGCCCGACAACGATCGCGTTCGCGCCATGATCGAAGATCTGGCTTCTGCCTATCAGGAGCCGGAGCAGGTGGTGAACTGGTACATGCAGAACGAGCAGCAGCTTGCCGAGATCCAGTCTGTTGTGCTGGAAGAGCAAGTCGTGGATACTGTGTTGCAGAAGGCCAAGGTGACCGATAAGCAGGTCGCCTACGAAGATGCCGTCAAGCCTGCTCAACCTGCACAGGTTGAAGCCGACGAGGCGGACAGCAGCGCGGACGAATAATTCGTCATTGTTCTCATGCAGTGCATTGAGCCAGCCTTCGGGCTGGCTCATGTGTTTATGGAAGCCTCGAAAGATAAAGCAGCGGCAATGTTTCGGGGTTTTACGCGACAAGCTAAATCGGAGTGACACCAGCCCATGATTCATAACAGCTATACCGGGTTACCGCCGGAAATTCAGGCCGCAGGCGGTCTGGTGCCCATGGTTGTCGAGCAGTCGGCACGGGGCGAACGTTCCTATGACATCTATTCCCGTCTGCTCAAGGAGCGGGTGATCTTCCTGGTTGGTCAGGTTGAAGATTACATGGCCAACCTGGTGGTGGCGCAGCTGCTGTTCCTGGAGTCGGAGAACCCCGACAAGGACATCCACCTGTACATCAACTCGCCCGGCGGGTCGGTGACTGCGGGCATGGCTATCTATGACACCATGCAGTTCATCAAGCCGAACGTCAGCACTCTGTGCATCGGTCAGGCTTGCAGCATGGGTGCCTTCCTGTTGGCTGGCGGCGCTGAAGGAAAGCGCTTCGCGCTGCCCCATTCACGCGTGATGATCCACCAACCGCTCGGCGGTTTTCAGGGTCAGGCGTCGGATATAGAAATCCATGCTCGTGAAATTCTTTATATTCGTGAGCGCCTGAACAAGGTGTTGGCGCATCACACCGGCCAGCCGCTGGATGTGATTGCCCGCGATACCGATCGTGATCGCTTCATGAGTGCCGCCGAGGCAGTCGAGTACGGTCTGATCGATCAGATGCTGGAGAGCCGTCCTGTCGTTGAATGATGGCATGACGCACCGGTTTAACGGCCCGGGCTGGTAGCCCGGGCCTTTCAATGTTCCGCCTGCCTGACCGGCGTACCGGTACGGGTTGATCGGATTGCACTTGCAAAGAGACGTGGCTGCCCCCATCTTGGTTACACGAGTGATCCGCAAGCAGGGGTTTTAGATGACAGATATGACTGGGACGGGCGAAGACAACGGCAAGCTGCTGTATTGCTCCTTCTGTGGCAAAAGCCAGCATGAAGTGCGCAAGCTGATTGCCGGCCCCTCCGTATTTATTTGTGACGAGTGTGTCGATCTGTGTAACGACATCATTCGTGAAGAGGTGCAGGAAAGCCAGAGCGACAACGGCGAGCAGAAGCTGCCTTCGCCCATGGAGATCTGTGGCATCCTCGACCAGTACGTGTTTGGTCAGCAACAGGCCAAGAAGGTGCTGTCGGTAGCGGTATACAACCACTACAAGCGACTTCATCAGCGCGAAGGCAAGGATGATGTCGAGCTGGGCAAGAGCAACATCCTGGTCATAGGTCCAACCGGTTCGGGCAAGACCCTGCTGGCAGAGACCCTGGCGCGCCTGTTGAATGTGCCATTCACCATCGCCGACGCAACCACGCTGACAGAAGCCGGTTATGTGGGCGAGGATGTTGAAAACATCATTCAGAAGCTGTTGCAGAAATGCGATTACGATGTGGAAAAGGCCCAGATGGGTATTGTCTACATCGATGAAATCGACAAGATTTCGCGCAAGTCGGACAACCCGTCGATCACTCGTGATGTCTCGGGTGAAGGCGTGCAGCAGGCGCTGCTCAAGCTGATCGAGGGTACTGTTGCCTCGGTGCCGCCTCAGGGTGGGCGCAAGCATCCGCAGCAGGAGTTCCTGCAGGTGGACACACGCAATATCCTGTTTATCTGTGGTGGCGCTTTTGCCGGTCTGGAAAAAGTCATCCGCGATCGTTCCGAGAAGAGCGGCATCGGCTTCAATGCCAGTGTGCGCAGCAAGGAAGGTGGCAAGAAGATTGGCGAGACCTTGCTTGAAGTCGAGCCGGATGATCTGGTGCGTTTTGGCCTGATTCCCGAGTTCGTCGGTCGTTTGCCGGTTATTGCCACGCTGACCGAGCTGGACGAGGAAGCGCTGATTCAGATTCTCACCGAGCCGAAGAACTCGCTGACCAGGCAGTATGCGCGTCTGTTCGAGATGGAAGATGTGGAACTGGAGTTTCGCACCGACGCGTTGAAGGCCGTTGCTCAACGGGCATTGAAACGCAAGACCGGTGCCCGTGGTCTGCGTTCGATTCTGGAAAGCGTGCTGCTGGATACGATGTACGAGATTCCTTCCGCGGAGCACGTCAGCAAGGTGGTCATTGATGAGAACGTCATCAATGGCAGCGCCAAGCCGCTGTTGATCTACGAATCCGCCGAGCAACCGCCCAAGGCGATGCCCGAGGAGTGAGTGATTCCCACGCCGCCGCTCTGGCGGCGTGGTTCTTTTTGGTCCTGGAATACGCATTCGACAGATTTGTGCGCCATGCACATCTTGTAATCTGCGCCATGCGCCCTCATCTTGAATTCATGAGTCTTTTTCAATTCCGGGTGCAAGTCTGTTTCACCCCACTGCGAGCGAGCCTAAGTCCATGACGACTCCCAGCGATTTTCCATTACTGCCCCTACGTGATGTGGTGGTGTACCCCAACATGGTCATTCCCCTGTTTGTGGGCCGTGATAAATCCATTGAGGCTCTGGAGGCAGCCATGGTTGCCGACAAGCAGGTATTGCTGCTTGCCCAGCGCAACCCGGCAGACGACGATCCGTCCCGCGAAGGACTGTATGACCTGGGTACCGTTGCCACCATCCTGCAGCTGCTGAAGCTGCCCGACGGTACCATCAAGGTATTGGTTGAAGGTGAGCAGCGCGCGCGGGTCGAGCGTATCGAAGAGCTTGATGGTTACCAGCAAGCCAGCGTCACCTTGATTGACGAGGCCGAGCTGGATGAACGTGAAGCCGAAGTACTGATTCGCAGCCTGATGAGCCAGTTCGAGCAGTTCGTCAATCTTGGCAAGAAGATTCCCACCGAGGCAGTCAGCTCCTTGTCCGGCATTGATGACCCGCGCCGTCTGGTCGATACCATGGCTGCGCAGCTCAATCTGAAGCTCGAGCAGAAGCAGGCCATCCTGGAGATCATCTCCCTGCGTGAGCGGGTAGAGCATGTGATGGGCGTGCTGGATAGCGAAATCGATCTGTTGCAGGTGGAAAAACGCATCCGCGGGCGGGTCAAGAAGCAGATGGAGCGCAGTCAGCGCGAGTATTACCTCAACGAGCAGATGAAGGCCATCCAGAAGGAAATGGGTGGTTCCGATGAGGGGCATGGCGAACTGGAGGAGCTCAAGCAGCGCATCGACAATGCGGGCATGACCAAAGAGGCGTTGGAGAAGGCCAATGCCGAGCTCAACAAGCTGAAGATGATGTCGCCCATGTCCGCTGAGGCGACCGTGGTGCGTTCCTACATCGAATGGCTGTGCAATGTACCCTGGGCCAGCTCCAGCCGCGTGCGGCATGACCTCAAGCACGCAGAGAAGGTGCTTGAAACCGATCACTACGGTCTTGAGGAAGTGAAGGAGCGCATCCTCGAGTATCTGGCCGTGCAGAAGCGCGTACGCAAGCTCAAGGGACCGGTTCTCTGTCTGGTGGGGCCGCCTGGGGTGGGCAAGACCTCGCTGGGTGAGTCACTGGCGCGGGCCACCAATCGCAAGTTTGTGCGCATGGCCCTGGGCGGCGTGCGTGATGAAGCCGAGATCCGCGGGCATCGTCGTACCTACATCGGCTCGATGCCGGGCAAGCTGATCCAGAAGATGAGCAAGGCCGGGGTGAAAAACCCGCTGTTCCTGCTCGATGAGATCGACAAGATGGGCCAGGACATGCGCGGTGATCCGTCCTCGGCGCTGCTTGAGGTGCTTGATCCGGAACAGAATCACGCATTCAGCGACCACTATCTGGAAGTGGATTACGATCTGTCCGACGTCATGTTCATCTGTACCTCCAACTCGATGAATATCCCGGCGCCGCTGCTGGATCGGATGGAGGTCATCCGCATCCCCGGTTACACCGAAGACGAAAAAATCAATATCGCCCAGCGCTATCTGGTGCCCAAGCAGGTCAAGAACAATGGCTTGAAGAAGGACGAAATCACCTTCACCACCGAATCACTGCGCGACCTGATCCGTTATTACACCCGCGAAGCCGGTGTGCGTGGGCTGGAACGCCAGATTGCCAAGGTCTGCCGCAAGGTAGTGCGTGAGCAGTCTGAAAAGTCCGCACGCAAGGTGGTGACGGTGGACGGCGCACTGCTGGAGCATCATCTGGGCGTACACAAGTTCAAGTACGGTCTGGCCGAGGAAGCCGACCAGATCGGTCAGGTTACCGGGCTGGCCTGGACCCAGGTGGGTGGTGAGCTGCTGAGCATTGAAGCTGCTGTGATGCCCGGTAAGGGCCGCCAGATCAAGACCGGCTCTCTGGGGGATGTGATGCAGGAGTCCATCAGCGCGGCGCTGACGGTGGTGCGTAGCCGGGCTGCCAGCCTGGGCATCAGCAGTGACTTCCACGAGAAGCATGATATTCACATCCACGTTCCCGAAGGAGCGACACCGAAGGATGGCCCCAGCGCCGGTATCGGCATGTGTACTGCACTGGTGTCCGCGCTGAGCAAGATCCCGGTAAGGGCTGAAGTGGCCATGACCGGTGAGATCACCTTGCGCGGTCAGGTGCTGCCGATTGGTGGATTGAAGGAGAAATTACTGGCGGCGCACCGTGGCGGAATCCGTACCGTTGTCATCCCCCACGACAATATCAAGGATCTCAAGGAGATTCCGGACAATATTAAGCAAGATATTGAGGTTATCCCGGTAAAATGGATTGACGAGGTGCTGCAGATTGCGCTGCAATACATGCCGGAGCCCTTGAAGGAAGAAGGGGAAGAAATCGTTGCCAAGGAGGAGCCTCATAATGCTGACGCGAAAAGCCGCATCAGCACTCATTGATGTTAAGCTAGCCGGCATTGGGCCAAGGATCTGATATCCTGGCCCGACAGCCATGCTGCCGTGACGGCAAGCATTCCTTGACATGGTTTTTGACCGCTTGATATAAAGCGTGCTTCGACTCAAGCAGGTATGCTGACTGGCTACAGCGTTGCTAGAACCACAAGCTTACATAACGACTAAACAACTCATTGAAATAGATAAGGGGACTTAGAGTGAACAAGTCTGAACTGATTGATGCCATCGCGGCATCTGCCGATATTCCGAAAGCTGCTGCCGGTCGTGCTCTGGACGCCGTCATTGAGTCCGTCACTGGTGCTCTGAAAGAAGGTGATTCAGTTGTTCTGGTAGGCTTTGGTACCTTTGCTGTCAAGGAGCGCGCTGCCCGCACCGGTCGCAACCCGCAAACTGGCGAGCCGATTGAAATCAGCGCTGCCAAGATTCCCGGCTTCAAGGCTGGTAAAGCACTCAAGGACGCCGTCAACTGATAGCGTCCTGTAACTGACAGGACATACCGACACGACACCGTACGGTATGCTTTTGGACTCCTGGTCAGCAGGAAGACACAGAGGTTCAGTCAGTTCCCGAAAGGCGCATCAATCTGGTGCGCCTTTTTTTGTTATACAGAATAAGGATGGACCGGCAGGTCCGCAGGGCCTGCCGGTTCTGTCGCTTGGTACCACAGGCGGCTGACAAGAAGATTTGGGGGCATGATGCTGCAGAATATGAGGGACAAGTCGCAAAGCTGGATCGCGAAAGTGATCGTCGGCGTCATTGTGCTTGTTTTTGCGTTGACCGGTTGGGAATCCATCAGCCGTTTCACCAGCAACGACGATAAAGCGGCTGAGGTCAATGGGGCTGTTATCAGCACGGCTGAATTCGAGCAGGCTGTTTCCCTGCAACGCCGCCAATTGGCTCAGCAACTGCAGCAGCTGGGTGACCAGTTTGATCCGGACATGATTGACGAGCAATTGCTGCGTGATTCGGTTTTGCAGGGGCTGATTCAGCGAGCTGTGCTGCTGGAAGGTGCGCGCGATGCTGATCTGCGTATCTCCGATCAGATGGTTGATCAGATGCTGCTGAACACCCCGGACTTCCAGACCAACGGCCAGTTTGATGCCAACCGCTTCGATATCGTGATCCGCAATATGGGTCTGAGTTCGCGCATGGCCTTCCGTGATCTGGTACGCCAGGAGCTGATGCTTGCTCAGTTGCGCAATGCCTACCAAGCGACGTCTTTTGCCACACCGGCCGAGCGCCAGCGGCTGGCTCTTCTGGAAAACCAGAGCCGTGACTTCGCGGTGATTGAACTGGGCGCCGATGCCAGCAATGTCGAGATTGGCGACGCGGAGGTGGAGCAGTACTACAACGATAACCAGGCTGACTTCCTCAGTCCTGAGCAGGTTGTACTGGAAACCCTGACCTTGTCGCGCAGTGACTTCTTCGATGAGGCCGAAGTGGATGAGGCTGCCCTCGAATCGCTGTATCTGCGCGAGACCGGCAATCTGACCGAGCAGCGTCGTGCCGCGCACATCCTGTTTGAAGTGGAAGGCGGCGATGAAGCCGCCGCCATCGAGCAGGCGCAAGCCGCCAAGGCACGACTCGATGCTGGTGAGGACTTCGCTGCATTGGCTCGTGAAGTGTCGGATGACCCCGGTACCGTGAACAACGGTGGCGATATGGGGTATGTCGAGCATGGCAGTTTTGATCCGGCTTTTGACGACGCGCTGTTTGCCTTGCAGGAGAACGAGGTATCCGAGCCTGTACGCAGTGGTTTCGGTATCCACCTGATCAAGCTCACCGATCTGCAGTCACCGGAAGTACCTACGCTGGAATCTATGCGTCCAACCCTGGAGCAGGAGCTGAAGGCCGAGCTGGTGGAGCGCCGCTTTGTCGAGGTCTCGCAGGAGTTGGCCAACCTTGCTTATGAGTCCGAGGATCTTGCCGAGCCGGCCCGCGTGTTGAACGCTGAGGTCGAAACCCACGGCCCGCTGGAACGCTCGGGTGGAGAAGGTCTGGCTGCCAACCCGAAAGTCATCGCCGCTGCATTTTCCGAAGAGGTACTGCTCGATCGGCGTAACAGCCAATTGATCGAACTGGACGCCGATACGGTCGCCGTGGTCAGGGTCAAGGAGCATCTGGCGCCGGAGCAGCGGCCACTGGACGATGTGCGTGCCGAGATTGCTGATCTGTTGCAGTTCCGCAAGTCTACCGAACAAGCCGCTGAGCAGGCGGAGAGCTGGGTGAAGCAGCTGCAGCAAGGTGAGCTGGATAGCGAAGCGCTGGCCGCGGAGTTGGGCCAGGAGTGGCGGATTCATGAGGCCGCCAGTCGTTCTGATCGGGACATCGCTCAGGCGCTACTGCGCAATGTGTTCACCATGCCCAAGCCTGAGGAAGGGCCTCGCTACGGCCACTTCCGTCAGCCTGACGGCAGTCAGTGGATCGTTGCGCTGCGTGGCGTGGCCACGCCTGAAGAAGCTGCGGAGCAGGCTGAGTCGCCTATGTATGGCGAATACATAGCTGGCCAGACCGGCGAGCAGGACTTTGCTGCTGTTCAGCAGCACCTGCAGTCCGAGGCTGAGATCGAGCGTTTCTGATAGCGCCCGCGCCGGGTGCTTTTGCCCGGCAACAAAAAAACCGCATGCTGTTATGGCATGCGGTTTTTTTATGTCGCTTGAGGAGGGTTACTCCTGATCGACGCTGCCCATGGCGGTGACGTTGAAACCACCGTCCACATACAGGATCTCACCGGAAATACCCGAAGCCAGGTCAGAGCACAGGAAGGCACCGGCGTTGCCGACTTCTTCGATGGTCACGTTGCGGCGCAGGGGAGTGCGGGCTTCGTTATAGGCGAGCATCTTGCGGAAGCTCTTGATGCCGGACGCTGCCAGGGTGCGGATCGGGCCTGCGGAAACCGCGTTCACGCGGATGCCGTCCTGACCCAGGCTGTTGGCCAGATAACGCACGCTGGCTTCCAGGCTGGCCTTGGCCATACCCATGACGTTGTAGTTGGGCATGGTGCGCACAGCGCCGAGGTAGGTCAGGGTCAGCAGGCTGCCGTTACGCTTTTTCAGTGCTTCGCGACTGGCCTTGGCCAAAGCGATAAAGCTGTAGGCGCTGATGTCGTGGGCAATCTTGAAGCCTTCGCGGGTGGTGACCTCGGTGAAATCGCCGTCCAGCTGATCGCCGGGGGCAAAGCCGACCGAGTGAACGACACAGTCGATACCTTCGGGCCATTTCTGGTTCAGTTCGGAAAATACCTGATCGATCTGCGCGTCATCGGCGACGTCACAGGGAAAACACATATCCGCACTGGAGCCCCAATCGGCGGCGAAGCCTTCGACACGGCCCTTGAGCTTCTCGTTCTGGTAGGTGAAGGCCAGCTCAGCGCCTTCGCGGTGCATTGCCGCAGCAATACCCGAGGCGATGGACAATTTGCTGGCTACGCCAACGATGAGTACGCGCTTTCCGCTTAGAAATCCCATGTCTGTTTCCTGTTTTTCAAAGGGGGCCTCAAACCGAGGCCGACTTATCGGATACCGGGTGAGCAAATGCTGCTTCGAGCAGCTGACGGGTATAGTCATGCTGCGGTGCGGCAAAGATCTGCTCGGCCGGTCCCTGTTCTACAATTTCGCCCTGGCGTATGACCATCAGCTGATGACTGAGGGCCTTGACCACCGCCAGGTCGTGGCTGATGAATAGATAGCTCAGATTGTGCTTGCGTTGCAGCTCGCGCAGCAACTCGACCACCTGGCTCTGCACCGTTCTATCCAGTGCCGAGGTCGGCTCGTCGAGCAGAATCAGTGATGGCTTCAGCACCAGCGCCCGGGCGATGGCGATACGTTGCCGTTGACCACCCGAAAATTCGTGCGGATAACGATGCCGACTGTCGGGATCCAGACCGACTTCCTGCATGGCCTGAATCACCATCTGCTCACGCTCCGGCACGCTGCCGATGCGGTGGATATCCAGCCCTTCGCTGATGATCTGCGCGATGGACATGCGCGGACTCAGGCTACCGAAGGGGTCCTGAAACACCACCTGAAACTGCCTGCGCACCGGACGTACCGTATTCTGGTCGAGTCCATCCAGGCGCTGACCGTTGCATTCTATCAGGCC
The DNA here is from genome assembly GCA_037621305.1 of Pseudomonas sp. Taxonomy (GTDB): domain Bacteria; phylum Pseudomonadota; class Gammaproteobacteria; order Pseudomonadales; family Pseudomonadaceae; genus Halopseudomonas. The sequence goes on along the minus strand of JASJKW010000147.1, from coordinate 808 downwards.
CTGGCTTTCCGTGAGCCGCAGCAATGCCATTCCGAGCGTGGTCTTGCCTGATCCACTTTCACCGACGATACCCAGGGTCTGCCCGCGTTGCAGGCTGAAGCTGGCATCGGTGACCGCTTTGACATGATCCACAGTGCGTCGGAATACACCCTGGCGAATCGGAAACCATACCCGCAACTGCTCGGCGCGCATGACCACCGGTGCCTGCGGATCAATGCTGACCGGCTGACCCGATGGGTCGGCTGCCAGCAGTCGCTGAGTATATTCATGCTGCGGTCGGGCAAACAATTCTGCACAATCATTCTCTTCGACGACCTGACCCTGATACATGACACATACTCGGTGAGCGATTCTGCGCACCAGGTTGAGATCATGGCTGATCAGCAGCAGCGCCATGCCGAGTTTCTGCTGCAGCGACTTCAGCAGTTCGAGGATCTTCAACTGGACGGTGACGTCCAGCGCCGTAGTGGGCTCGTCGGCGATCAGCAGCTCCGGCTCGTTGGCCAGGGCCCTGGCAATCATTACCCGTTGTCGTTGGCCACCGGAGAGTTCGTGAGGGTAGGCGCTTAGACGCTTGGCGGGCTCGGGAATGCCGACCAGCTCGAGCAATTCGAGAGTGCGGGCGCGCGCCGCCTTTTTATCCAGTCCCTTGTGCAGAAACAGCACTTCATTGATCTGCCGCTCCACCGTATGCAGCGGGTTCAACGAGCTCATCGGCTCCTGAAAGATCATCGAAATACGGTTGCCGCGCACCTTGCGCAGCTGTTTCTCCGACGCGCTGAGCAGGTCCTGATCCCGATATAGAATA
>JASJKW010000146.1:0-3913 GCA_037621305.1 Pseudomonas sp. | reverse complement strand
GGGCGTCTGGACAGCGATCTTGAAGAGGCTGGCTTTGACACTCTGGCGGTGCGTGCCGGCCAGCATCGCAGTCCTGAAGCGGAGCATGGCGAAGCGCTGTTCCTGACTTCCAGTTATGTATTTCGCAGCGCCGGTGAGGCTGCTGCGTGTATTTCCGGTGAACGCGCCGGCAACGTTTATTCGCGTTACATGAATCCCACCGTCCGCACCTTCGAGCAGCGTATTGCTGCGCTGGAGAATGCGGAGCAGGCGGTAGCCACGGCCTCCGGCATGGCGGCGATTCTGGCTACGGTGATGAGTCTGTGCAGTGCCGGGGATCATATCCTGGTGTCGCGCAGTGTTTTCGGTGCCACCGTCAGCTTGTTCGACAAGTACTTCAAGCGTTTCGGCGTGGAAGTGGACTATGTCACTCTGGCCGATCTGGCTGGCTGGCGTGCGGCCTGCAAACCCAACACTCGCCTGTTCTTTGTTGAATCCCCATCCAATCCATTGGCCGAGCTGGTGGACATCCGCGGGCTGGCAGCGGTAGCAAAAGAGCAGGGCGCCTTGCTTGCGGTAGATAACTGTTTCTGCACGCCTGCCTTGCAGAAACCGCTGGATCTGGGTGCCGATATCGTCATCCATTCGGCCACCAAGTATATCGACGGGCAGGGCCGCTGCCTGGGCGGCATCGTTGCCGGTCGCAAGGAGCATATGCAGGAGGTGGTGGGCTTCCTGCGTACCGCGGGTCCGACATTGAGCCCGTTCAATGCCTGGGTATTCCTCAAGGGACTGGAAACGCTGCGTCTGCGCATGGCAGCCCATTGCGCTGCTGCTCAGGAACTGGCCGAGTGGCTGGATCAGCAGCCGGACATCGAGCATGTCTACTATGCCGGGCTGCCCAGTCACCCGCAGCATGAGCTGGCCAAATCGCAGCAGAGCGCTTTTGGTGCTGTGGTCAGTTTTGAAATTCGTGGTGGTCGTGAGGCCGCATGGCGGTTCATCGATGCCACTCGCTTGATCTCCATCACCGCCAACCTGGGTGATGCGAAGAGCACCATTACCCATCCGGCGAGTACCACCCACGGTCGACTGAGTGTCGAAACACGGGAGGCGGCGGGTATTCGTGACGGGCTGATTCGCCTGGCGGTTGGCCTGGAAGAGGTTGCCGATCTGCGTGCGGATCTGCAGCGCGGACTGGATGCAGCCCGCAGCTAAGGGGCTTGGGGGAGTGAGCCGTAACCTGCAGGGCTACAGGGCAAGCTCCCCGGTGTCACTCAAGGTCGTGCAGTTGCGGCCTCTGGCCTTGGACCGATACAGCGCGCGGTCCCTTCGATCAGCATGCCGTATCCCGGCATGCCCTCCTGGATGCAGGCCACGCCCATACTGACGGTGCAGGTCAGGACCAGACCTTCATAATCGATATTCAACTGCTCGATACTGCAGCGTAGCCGCTCGGCAAACTGGCTGGCACCTGCCAGGCTGGTATCGGGTAGCAGAACGACGAACTCCTCACCACCATAGCGGCCTGCATAGTCGCTCTCCCGCGCCAGCTGACGGGTCACTCTGGCGACCTGCCGAATGACTTCATCCCCGGCCCGATGACCATGGCTGTCATTCAGCTTCTTGAAGTGGTCGATATCAAAGAGCACCAGACTGGCCGGGCTGTTGTGGCGGGTGTGGCGGGCGAATTCCCTCTCCAGGCAGTTCTCCCAGTGCCGGCGGTTGAGCAGTCCGCTCAGGCCATCGTGCAGAGCCAGTTCCTGAAGTTGGGTATTGGCGGTCTCCAGCTGACGCTTGTTGGTTGCCACATTGGTCACGTCATAGATGATCAGGCACACGTGGTCGGAGGCGGCGCTGACCGTATGCAGCGGCAGAATAGTGACGTTCTGGTACATCTCATCGGCCAGGCCGGTGATCGGCTGATAGCTCTTGAAGCGTACCAGGTAGGGGCGTTGCTCCCAGATCGTGAACGTGCGGATGCCGAGCATGGTGGCGGTTTCGACCTTGTGGATGAACCAGTGGCGGTCGATTTCCGGAAACAGGTCAAGCAGAGACTGTTGCGATACGTGGCTGGCGGACATGCCGGAGTGGTTTTCCATAAAGCTGTTCCATGCCTGTACCCGATAATCCCGGTCCAGGACGACCACACCCACATCGATGCTCTGGACTATATCCAGCATCCAGTGCAGTTCGCTGATATCGAGTGGCGACGTCATGACTGTTTCTTCCTGTGCATAGTGAACATCAGGCGAGCAGCTCGACTTTCTGCTGCAGTCTGGGCACCGAATCCTCGGTGAACAGCAGTATCAGATCGAACTGGATATTGTGATTCTCCAGGGCATAACTGATCTCGACCGCCAAGGTCTGCTTCCAGCGCGGGCGATTGAGGCGAATCAGCTCCTCGATGGTGCAGTGTTGGCCGAGCAATAATGGGTGTCCCAGTGACAGCTGGATGCCGAGTTGTTCAGAGAGCCCGTTGAGGCAGGCGCCGGTGATGATGGCTGCCAGGTCGAGCAACAGCTCCAGGTGGGATGTAACGTCCATCTGACTGTTCAACAGGCCGGCCACGTCACTGATTTCCGAGTCATGGAAGATCAGCAGAGCCTCACCGGCAATACCGCCGCCAATATAACCCTGACAGATAACCGAAACCTGCTGAGTGCCCTGAGCATCAGCCAGGGCCATCTGCAATTCGCCTACTTCCAGGATATTGACGTTGGGAATGGGCAGGCGGATGAAGACATTCAACACGCGCCCAAGCAACTCTGCAGCGCGGCCCATGGCTATATTGGCCAGCTCCCGAAAGGCATCACGAAAGTTCACCGAGGGCAGGCAGCGCGGTGCGACCTCCGGATGCTGATATGCTGGCGCAGGAAACTCCAGGCCCAGAGCAAGCAGCGCAGCTTCCAGCTCCATCGGGTTGACCGGTTTGCGCAGGAAAGCCAGGGCGCCAAGGGTTTTGGCTCGGCGTATGGCTTCTTGCTGGACATCGCCGGAGATGACGATGACATCGGCCTGCAAGCCTTCGTCGCGTATGCGCGCAAGTACATCGAAACCATTCAACTCGGGCATGGTGAGGTCGAGCAGCACGATACGGCCCTTGCCACTGCGAATTGCTTCCAGGCCGAGGAGGCCGTTTTCTGCCTGAGTGATCTGTAATGGCCAGCTGGATGGCAGGTTGCGGATCAGCTGCTTGCGGGCCATGCTCGAATCGTCGCATACCAGCAGGGGTATGGCGTCGTCCACGTGGCTATCCTTTTCCGATGAATACTGATGGAGGCATAATGACATCATTGGCGTTGATCTGTCATCACCGGGATGACAAACGGCATTGTTGTGAGAGCTTCTTCACACATTCGCCTTCAAGCACTGTTGCTGTCCCGCTATTGGAGCTAGTTTGATCGAGTGCCGCAGGGAAGCGTTATCGTTTTGATGTTGTTCGGGTTTCTCCCTTGATGTGCGGTTTACCTAAATTCAATGGAGAAATATCATGAAAAGCATTCTTGCTGCTGTCATCCTCAGTTTGTCCGCCTGGCTCGCCATGCCGGCATTTGCCGAGGCCGTTACTGAACCCATGGTGACGGTTAATATCAACAATGCCAGCGCGGCGGAGATCGCCGAGAGCCTCAAAGGGATCGGATTGGCCAAGGCGGAAGCCATCGTTGCCCATCGTCAGGAAAATGGTCAGTTCGAGTCGGTGGAGCAGCTTGCCGTGGTCAAGGGCATCGGTCCTGCGACTATCGAAAACAATCGCGCACGCATCGCTCTGCAATAACTGGCAGAGCGCCCCTCAGCCTTTTCTGAGGGGCAGCTCTGACTCAGGTCTTCAGTCGCCCCACGGCGGCAGTCAACTGATGAGCCAGCGTGGCCAGCTGTTCGCTGGTCGCAGCACTCTGCACGGTCTGCATCACGGTCTGCTCGGTTACATCTC
>JASJKW010000145.1:0-4556 GCA_037621305.1 Pseudomonas sp. | reverse complement strand
CCACGCCCTGCAGCTTCTTGTCCACATACATGGCGCACAGCTTGGGCTGATCGAAGCCGGTCTGGTACTTGTTGGCGGCGATCATCACGTTGAAGTCCTGGGTGTCGAAGGCATCCGCCAGATCACGCCCGTTCAGGCCCTGGTTGAGCAGACTGCTACCTTCGGTCACTTCCTCCGGGATCACCCCATCAGGCAGTACGCTACCCGAGAACGCCACCAGCGGGTGCACATCGGTGTAGCCCATCTGCTTGACGTAGGCCATCATCGCCAACTGGTAGCGCACCGCTTCCTGCCGGCTGCTGGTGACCACCATGGCCTTGGCCTGACCATCCAGCAGGTGGCGGATGTTGGCGCGGAAGTGCTCGACGATCACCTCAACCTTCTGGCTGATGTTGTACGGGTGCAAACGCACCCAGCGGGCCAATTTCATGCGCGCTTTCTTTGAGTCCACCTCATCGTCGTTGCCATCCGGGTGGGCGATCTTCCAGGCGGTGCTATAGGTGGTGTAGTTCTGCAGCACATCGAGAATGAAGCTCTCCTCAATGGCCTGGCGCATAGAATACAGGTGGAAGGCTTCGGGCTTGTTGTCGGGGCCGCGTGGCAGGGTTGGATCAGGCGCGCGACCGAACAGCTCCAGGGTCTTGGCCTTGGGCGTTGCTGTAAAGGCGTAATAGCTGATGCGCTCGGTGGGTGCCCGTGCGGCCACGGCGGCGTCCAGCAACTCTTCGGCGCTGATCTCTTCCCGCTCTTGGTTATCAGAAGCGGGGGCATCACTGCCGAGAATCTGCTTCAGCTTGCTGGCCGATGAGCCGGTCTGCGAGGAGTGCGCCTCGTCAGCGATCACCGCATAGCGACCGCTGGCCAGCTGCGGGTACTTGTCCAACGCATCGAACAGTGCCGGGAAGGTCTGGATGGTGACAATGATGATGCGCGTCTGCTCGGCCAGCGCCTCGGCCAACTGCTCGGACTTGCTCTGGTTGCCAATATCCCGGGTGATGCACTTGACCACGCCCTGGGCGTGTTCGAACTGATAGATGGTGTCCTGAAGCTGCTTGTCCAGCACGGTGCGGTCGGTAATCACAATCACTGAATTGAACAGCTTCTGACCGTTGCCATCGTACAGGGCCGCCAGTTGGTGCGCCGTCCAGGCAATGGAGTTGGACTTGCCGGAACCGGCACTGTGCTGGATCAGGTAACGCTGGCCCGGGCCTTCGATGCGGGTAGTGTCGATCAGTTGATTAACCACATCCCACTGGTGATAGCGCGGAAAGATCATAGTCTCTCGGGTGATCTTCTTGCCGTCGAAGTCCTCCTTCACGCTCTTCTGCAAGTGCAGGAAGCGCCCCAGCACCTTGAGCCAGGCATCGGGCTGGAACAGCTGGTTCCACAGGTAGCCGGTCGCGTACTGGCTGTCATCCGATGGGGGCGGGTTACCGGCACCGCCATCCAGACTGCCCAGGTTGAATGGCAGGAAGAAGGTGTCCTTGCCATCCAGCTTGGTGGTCATGGCGACCTCGGTCTGCCCAACAGCAAAATGCACCAGCGCGCCACGCTTGAATGTCAGCAGCGGCTCCGGTTTGCGGGTCAGCGGGTCTTTTACCGGTCGGTCATAACGGTACTGACGCTTGGCATTTTCCACGCTCTGCTTGAACTCGCTTTTCAGTTCCAGGGTGGCAGTGGGGATGCCGTTGACGAACAGCACCAGATCCAGACGCGGGTTGTAGCTCTGGCCACTGCTGCCAGCTTCACGGGCATGCGGCGAATAGGACACCTCCGGCACCACGCGCAGGCGGTTACGCTGGTAGCGTTTGAGGGTGTCCGGATTCATGCCATGGTCGGGCTTGAAGCTGCATGCCTCGACCTTCACGCCCGGCAGCTTGAAGCCATGGCGCAGCACATCCAGCGTGCCGCTCTGATCCAGCTCGCGCACCAGCTTCTGCACCAGTACGGCGTCCGGGTTGTTCGGGCTGGCCTTGGCGAACTTGTCCCAGCGCTCGGGCCAGGCATCCTTGAAGTAGCCGAGAAAGTCCTCGGTATACAGGGCCGTGGTACGGTCGTAGCCGCTGGCGGGGCCGGTCAACCAGCCCTGGGCGGTCATGGCGGTGATGATGTCCTGCTGGAATTGGGCTTCCTTGCTGTCTGCCATTTAGTCGACCTCTACTTCTTCTAATGCTTGGGTGCTGGCCGGTGGCTGCCAGCCGCGTACGTCGATCTTTCCGGTGACGGCGGCGGAGATTAGGGCGGAGCGGCGTTCTTGAAGTAATTCAGTCCCTCGGAGAGCATCACCAATCAAGCTCTGAACTTCTGCATCAACCTTCAGACAAAACGCCAGAATATCTTTCATTTCTATCAACGGAGGAACCGCAATACTTATGCTTTCTATACCCTCGCTGGAGATATTTGGCTGATTGGTAATCGTCAGATTATTTTTGAACTGGCTAAGAAATGGATCTGACTGGGTAGAAAGCAGTACGTAACGCGACAGATCAAGATAGTGTATGACCATAAACCCGACTCGCTGATTAACTAGTGGGAGTGAATCATCTTCCAGTCTGGCAACCTTAATTCCACCTGCAATGACGGGGCGAGTCATTGCGAAAACCAAAGCTCCTTTGGGCGCAATAAACTCTGAGTGCGACTCACGGAACTCATCGGGCAAATATGATTGATCGCCCCATTCAAAGCACAAGTGTCCAACGTTAGAAATCTTAAGAACAGGATGACCATCACTAGAAAAATCTGTGCTCTTAAAAGCGAATCCGCCTACCACACGTCCAAAGTGCTTTAATTTTTTTACATCCCAATGCGCCGGCACCTCACCCAGCCACTCCACGCCCGAGTCTTTCATCGGCACCGACGGGTCGAGGCCTTTGGTGACGGCGTGGGAGATGACGGCCTGGCGCTTTTCCTTGAGCAGTTCGATCAGGCGCTGCTGTTCTGCGATCAGCGTGTCGATGCGGGCGGTTTCGTGGTCGAGGAAGCGGGCGATTTGGGTTTGCTCAAATAATGAAGGTATCGCTGCTGGATGATTCAGCAAATCTCCTTGCGTCATACTCGGCAGGGCAGTGCTCGTAGAGTAAAAGCCAAAGGGTATCGTAAGGGCGTAGTAATAAAGAAATCTCGCTGACGCCGCTTTGGAGACTTCGGTATAGAACATCGTGTCTACCGTCCAAAATCTACCTGTTATGTACAGCGGTTTGTCGATAGTACCTTTACGCCCTAGTAAAACCGACTCACCATCGTACAAATACCGACTTGCCTTTGAGAACTGCCCACCTGAGCCGATTACCGGGTAGGCACCGTCAGGGCTTTCAGCCTCTTTGTGGTCCTTACCATTTCGAATCCAGGCCATATGTTTTAGAGAGCCTTTGACCCAGCCGACTGGCACATCCCCTAGCCACTCCACCCCCGAATCCTTATACGCCGGGTACGGCTTGAACCCGTTCATTGCTCCTCTCCCTGCGCGGTGTTGAGCGCATAAAATTCATGCAATTTGGCTTGCAGCAATGCCTTGTCCGGCAGTTGGGTCTGGTATTCGGCTATAAGGGCCGGGGACAGGCTGCGGTTGAGGGCGTATTCCACTACCTCGTCATCCTTGCTGGCGCAGAGCAGTACGCCTATGGCCGGGTTCTCATGGGATTTGCGGATATCCCGATCCAGCGCTTCCAGGTAGAAGCCGAGTTTGCCCAGATACTCCGGTTCAAAACGGCCGACCTTGAGTTCGATGGCCACCAGGCAATTGAGGCCTCGATGGAAAAACAACAGATCCAGGGCGAAATCACGCCCACCAACCTGCAAGGGGTATTCGGAGCCGACAAAGCAGAAGTCGCGGCCCAGTTCAATCAAAAAATCCTTGAGGCGCGCCAATAAGCCTTGGTGCAGATCGGCCTCAGCATGGCTGTCTGGCAGACCGAGAAATTCGACCATATAGGCGTCGCGGAACACCTCCAGCGCAGCGGGGTGAGTTTGTGTCACCACCGGTGTCACTTTTGCCGGGTTGAGCACGCTGCGCTCGAACAGCGCGGTCTTGAGCTGGCGCTCCAGTTCGCGGCTTGACCACTTTTCCTGCACGGCCATGCGCAGGTAAAACTCGCGCTCTTCGGGGCGCTTGCTCTGGCTGAGGATGATCAGGTTGTGGGTCCAGGGCAATTGTGTCAGCAGTGCTGACACTTTTTCGTCGCCTCGGTAAGCCTCGTAAAACTGGCGCATGCGGAACAGGTTGCGCCGGGTAAAGCCGTTCAGTCCCGGCTGTGTCCGAGCCAAGTAATCGGCGAGCTGGGTGACCACGGCATCGCCCCATTCGGCCTGCTCCAGCTTGTGGCTGATATAGGCACCGACCTGCCAGTACAGCTCGACCAGCTGGGTGTTCACCGCCTGCACGGCTCGCTGGCGGGCGCTGTAGATCAGGGCCAGCACTTCGCCAAACTGCTCGTCCGGCATATTGCCTGGAGGTGTGGGTTTGCTCACGCCGACAGCCCCTCGATCATCTGCTTGATACGGTCGGTACAGGCTTTCAGGTCGCGGTCGATTTCCTCCAGCGGACGCGGCGGCTGAAA
>JASJKW010000144.1:0-2868 GCA_037621305.1 Pseudomonas sp. | reverse complement strand
TTGCATCCGGTTGACGAGGGTGTCTACCTCGTCAACCTACTGATCGAACCCTTACCAGGTATAGAAAATCGGACGTCTGCGGCCGTGTCTTTGCCCACGGTTCTTAGCTGATTTCAGTCCCCGAAGAAGCCAGTTTCGGGTTTCCGCCGGGTCGATCACACCATCGATTTCCAGAGATACCGCCATGTTCAGAGCCTTGCCCTTCTCATACTGCTCGACCACTAGTTTATCGAACATTGTTCTTTGAGCCGCCTCGTTGCCCGCATTGGCTATTTCGGTGCGATAGCCCAGGCGAACTGCACCTTCCAGGCCCATGCCACCGAACTCGCCGGTCGGCCATGCAATATTGAACATAGGGGCGTGGAATGAGCCAGCGGTCATGCCCATGGCGCCGAGGCCGTAGCCCTTGCGCAGGACCACAGTCATCACCGGAATCTGGAGGCTGGCGGCGGTCACAAACAGGCGACTGGTATGGCGAACTAGGGCGCTTTTTTCAGCCTCGGGCCCGACCATGAAGCCGGGGGTGTCGCAGAGGCTGATCAGTGGCACGTCATAGGCATCACACAGCTGCATGAAACGGGCGGCCTTGTCGGCGCCGTTGGCATCGATGGCGCCGCCCAGGTGACGGGGGTCATTAGCGATCAAGCCAATGGGCCGGCCTTCCAGGCGGGCAAAGGCGGTGACCATGCCGGGTGTGAAAGTAGGCCGTAATTCCAGAAAGCTGTCGGTATCCACCAAGGTGCGGATCAGCGCGCGAACATCATATGATCGGAGTCGGTTTTCGGGAATGCTTGAACGCAGGAGCCGCTGGTCAGCGCAACTCCACTCTTTGGTGCGACCCTGGAAGTAGGACATTACTTGGCGGGCCATCAGCGCGCCTTCGCGTTCATCCTCCACCAGCAGATCGACGACACCGTTGGCGGCCTGGACCGTCATAGGGCCAACTTCCTCGGGCACATAGACGCCGAGTCCGCCGCCTTCGATCATGGCCGGGCCAGCCATGCCCAGACTGGCGTTCTGGGTGGCAATGATCAGGTCGCTGGAGCCGGCAAATACCGCGTTGCCGGCGAAGCAGCGGCCCGATACCACGGCGATGCGGGGTGCCAGCGCCGTCAGTCGGGCATACTGGAGGAAGCTGGACTGGTCGAGACCGGCTACCTTGGTGCCGTTGTCCGTATCGCCGGGGCGTCCACCACCGCCTTCAGTGAAGAAGATGACCGGCAGCTGCTGCTCTTCTGCTACCTCCAGCACACGATCCGTCTTCTTGTGGTTCATGGTGCCTTGCGTGCCGGCCAGTACCGTGTAGTCATAGGCCAGAACGGCGCACCGGGTCTGATCTTCATCGAAATACTCGCCATTGATTGCGCCGATACCAGCCACTAGGCCATCTGCCGGGGTTGAGCGGATCAGGTCCTCCACCGAGCGACGCTTGCGCTGAGCGGCAAAGGTCAATGCGCCGTATTCTATGAAGCTGCCGGGGTCACAGATGTTGGCGACGTTTTCACGGGCAGTCAGCATGCCCAGTTTATGACGTTTTTCCACGGCCTCAGGACGCGCTTCATCCTGGGTCAGGCGGTGCCGTTCGATGGACTCCGCAAGGTCTGGCCGGATGTAGTCCAGATCCACGGCTTCTTCGATCTGCTGGGCACCCTGAGCTGTCTCGGCAGGCTCGATAAAGGCGATGGCTTGACCTTCATCAACGTAGTCGGATTCTTTCAGCGGCAAGCCTCGAATCACGCCCGATACCGGGGCCTTGATTTCGTGCTCCATTTTCAGGGCTTCCATGATGACCAGGGTCTGACCTTCATGGACCAGATCGCCTTTGCTTACCAGCGTACTCACCAGCTGTCCGCGCATGGAAGCCCGTGCGGGCTCTGTGCCTGCTGGCGCCGACTCCACTTCGGTTGTCTGAGCTGCTCCTTTGGCGGTCTCGGATCGGAACAGTTGGGGGTGGGCCTTCTCGCTCTCGGTTACCAGCTGCTCCATCCGGTCGTCTACATACCGGGTATAGATGTCGTTGCTTACAACATCGGCTTGCGATAACAGGGTCTGCAGCAAGGCGGTGTTGGTCTTCACACCCTCAAGTCGGAACTGGCACAGAGCGCGGTAGGTCTTGCGCACGGCCTTGCCATAGTCGCTGCTGCGGTCGTGGACAATGACCTTGGCCAGCAGAGAGTCGAAATGCGGGCTGGTGGTATAACCACTGTAGCCGTAGGTGTCGACCCGAATGCCCGGGCCACTGGGCGGCTCGAACACCGTCAAGGTGCCGCCGCTGGGATGAGTGGCCCCCGACTTATCCATGGTTTCCATATTGATGCGGCATTGGATTGCATAGCCAATGGGGGCCGGGATGTCGTCCTGGGTGAGCTTCAGGTCCTGCAGGCTCCTGCCGCCCAGTACTGCAACCTGAGCCTGGACCAGATCAATCCCGGAAATTTCCTCGGTGATGGTATGTTCCACTTGCAGGCGCGGGTTGGCTTCTATGAAGAAGAAGTCGGTGCCGTTGGTATCCACCAGAAACTCGAAGGTGCCCAAGCCGGCGTACTTGACCTTCTTGGCCATCCGCAGAGCGGCGTCTAGCAGGCGTTCACGGGTGGCGTTCGCAAGGGTCGGACTGGGCGCTATCTCGATCAGTTTCTGGTTGCGGCGCTGGAGGCTGCATTCACGTTCCCAGATATGGACGGCATTGCCTTTGCCATCGCCCAGCACTTGAACCTCGATATGGCGTGCCCGTTCGACCAGTCTTTCGACATAGAGTTCATCATCATCAAAGGCGGCCTTTGCTTCACGGGCACAGGCGCGAAAGACTGCCTCAAGATCATCCTCGGGACGCACAATTCGCATGCCCCGGCCGCCTCCACCGGAGAT
>JASJKW010000143.1:0-6406 GCA_037621305.1 Pseudomonas sp. | reverse complement strand
GAAGCGCTGCTGCAAATGCTGCAGTTCATTGAGGCAGGTTATTCAGCGCCTGTCGACTAACCGACAGGCGGTGGGACTGATTTCCGTTTTGGATCTTGCTGGTGGGTATTCTGGTCTAAGCTGGGTCATGCATCTATGAATCTGGTTATAAAGGGTCCATGATGCTTCGCTTGATCCAAGAGGGGGACGGTCTCAATGAAACTGCAGCAGCTGCGCTATATCTGGGAAGTTGCGCACCATGATCTGAACGTGTCGGCGACAGCGCAAAGCCTGTATACCTCTCAACCCGGCATCAGCAAGCAGATTCGTTTGCTTGAAGATGAGCTGGGTGTAGAGGTGTTTTCCCGCAGTGGAAAGCATCTGACGCGCATCACGCCTGCGGGTGTGAAGATCATTGAGACCGCCGGCGAGATTCTGCGCAAGTGCGAAAGCATCAAGCAGATAGCTCAGGAATTCAGCCATGAGCGCAAGGGCGTGTTGACGCTGTCCACCACGCATACCCAGGCACGTTATGCCTTGCCGCCGGTGATCAGCCGCTTCATGCAGAGCTACCCTGATGTCTCCCTGAACATGCACCAGGGAACACCCACTCAGATCAGTGAAATGGCCGTTAACGGCACCGCCGACTTCGCCATCGCGACAGAAGGGATGGAGCTGTTCAACGAGCTGGTCATGATGCCGTGCTACCGCTGGAATCGCTGCGTGATCGTGCCCAAGGGACATCCTCTGGCGGACGTCGGCAAGCTGAGCCTGGAGACCCTCAGCGAGCAACCGCTGGTGACCTACATCTTCGGCTTTACCGGGCGCTCCAAGCTGGACGATGCATTCAGCCATGAAGGGCTCTCACCCAAGGTGGTATTCACCGCCGCGGATGCGGACGTGATCAAGACCTATGTGCGTCTGGGGCTGGGTGTTGGCATAGTGGCAAAAATGGCTGTTGATCCGAAGATCGATGACGATCTGGTGGTTATCGACGCCAGCCATCTGTTTGAATCCAGCGTGACCCACCTGGGCTTTCGCCGCGGTACTTTCCTGCGCGGCTTCATGTATGACTTCATTGAGGCCTTCGCGCCGCATCTGACGCGCGAGCGTATCGAGGAAGGGCTCATGTGACAGACCCGGCCGGAGATCGACGCGCTGTTCGTGGCGGGGGAGCTGCCGGTGTTTTGCGTGGTCGGCCTGTTCCCCGGCCGACACCGCACAACTCAACTTTTTGCGATCAGGTTCCCGGCGTGCAGCCCGCATTCCTTCTGCGTGGCTTCCTCCCACCACCAACGACCTTCGCGTTCGTGCTGGTTGGGCAGGACCGGACGGGTGCAGGGTTCGCAGCCGATGCTGACAAAGCCGCGTTCGTGCAGGCTGTTATAAGGGATCTCCAGCATGCGGATGTAGTTCCACACATCCTCGCTGCTGTAGTTGGCCAGCGGATTGAACTTGATCAGCGATTTGCCCGGACCGGAAAATCCCTCGTCGATCTCGACTACCGGCACACTGCTGCGGGTGCCCGGGCTCTGGTCGCGACGCTGCCCGGTTATCCAGGCATCGACGCCGGCCAGCTTGCGGCGCAGCGGGGCGATCTTGCGGATACCGCAGCATTCGCCATGGCCGCTCTCATAGAAGTCGAACAGCCCTTTCTCTTTGACATAGGCTTCCAGTGCTTGCTGGTCGGGTGATAACACTTCCAGCTGAATGCCATAGTGCTTTCTGACTTCTTCCAGAAAGCGATAGGTTTCCGGGTGCAGACGCCCTGTGTCCAAGGTGAAGACCTTGATGTCGGGATTGATCTTCCACGCCATGTCGAGCACGACGATATCATCCGCGCCGCTGAAGGACAGCCAGAGGTCATCGAAATGCTGGGTGGCCAGCTTGAGAATATCTTGCGGCGACTTGGTCGCATATTCCGCAGCCAGGGTTTCTACATCGAACAGGTTGGTGGACATCAGGCTCTCCCGCTATGCGGTCCGTGCACGCGGACCATCTGTAATCGCGGCATTTTAACAAGGGTTGCTTAGTACTTCTGCTTTTGTTTAGTTATAGTTTTATGCCTTGGCGTTATTAAAAAGCCCGCCCGGTCAGCTCGGCGTTGCGCCTGGCAAGCGGAGCCGGTAGATTATTGCGCCCGTTATCATTCACTGCTTCAGGAGTACTCTGTGGAAATCGCCTGCCTTGACCTCGAAGGTGTTCTGGTCCCCGAAATCTGGATTGCCTTTGCCGAGAAAACCGGTATCGCCGAGTTGCGCGCGACCACACGGGACATCCCGGATTACGATGTACTGATGAAGCAGCGTCTGCGCATTCTCGATGAGCATGGTCTGAAGTTGTCGGACATTCAGGAAGTGATCGGCACGCTGGCGCCGCTGGATGGCGCGGTGGAATTCGTCAACTGGTTGCGCGAGCGTTTCCAGGTGGTGATTCTGTCCGACACTTTCTATGAGTTCTCTCAGCCACTGATGCGTCAACTGGGCTTCCCGACGCTGCTGTGCCACAAGCTGGTCATTGACGAAAATGACCGGGTGGTGGATTACCAGCTGCGCCAGAAGGACCCCAAGCGTCAGTCGGTATTGGGATTCAAGAGCCTGTACTACCGGGTGATTGCCGCCGGTGACTCCTACAACGACACCACCATGCTGTCCGAAGCCCACGCTGGAATCCTGTTCCACGCGCCGGACAATGTCATCGCCGAATTCCCGCAGTTCCCGGCGGTGCACACCTTTGAAGACCTGAAAAAGGAATTCATCAAGGCGTCGAATCGTCCGCTGAGTCTGTAAGGACTCGTTCTATGGAGGGCCGCGATTGGCCTTCCATAAATTGTTGTCAGCCTCCCTGGATTTTACAGCTAATCTGAAAACCCCCTTCGATCTCGCGGACTCCTACCTCCCGTAGGCTAGCCCGATAATGCTCCCAACGTAACAGCCGGCATAGTCAGTGCGCCGGCCATAACAGGGGGCAGCATGCATTCATTCGATGTAATCGTACTTGGCGGCGGTAATGCCGGGCTCTGTGCCGCCTTGGCTGCCCGGGAGACCGGAGCCAGGGTTGCGCTGATCGAGCGCGCGCCGGAGCAGCAGAAGGGCGGCAACTCGGCGCACACGGGCGGTGCCTTTCGCGTCGCCTATCGCGGTAACGATGACCTCCGCGTACTGATGCCCGATCTGCTCGATAGCGAGCTGGAAAACAGCGATTTTGGCAGCTACAGCGAAGATGATTTCTTCGGCGAGCTGGCAACCATGAGTCAGTACCGCGCCGATCCTGAAGTACTCGACACTGTCGTCACGCGCAGCCTGGATACGCTGCACTGGATGACCAGCAAGGGCGTGCGCTTTATGCCGATCTACGGGCGCCAGGCGTTCAAGGTCGACGGCAAGTACAAGTTCTGGGGCGGGCTGACAGTTGAGGTTTCCGGCGGTGGTCTGGGTCTGGTCGATGCGCTGAGTCGCCGTGCCCAGCGCGACGGTGTGGAGATATTCTACGGCAAACGGGCCAAGCGCCTGAACCGCTGCGGTGATGGTCGTTGGCAAGTGCTCAGCGCTGATGGTGAGGTGTTTGCCGCGCCAGCGGTGATTGTCGCCACCGGCGGCTTTCATGCCAATCTGCGCTGGCGCACCCAATATCTCGGTCCGGGCTGGGATCTGGCCAAGGTGCGCGGCTCGCGTTTCAATACCGGTGACGGCATCCAGATGGCGCTGGATATCGGTGCTGCCGCCCATGGCAACTGGTCGGGCTGCCATGCCGTGTTCTACGACCTGAATGCGCCGGCGATGGGCGATATCGACCTGCTCAATATGCAGAAGAACTATTTCCACCTGGGCGTGGTGGTCAATGCTGATGGCAAGCGGTTTGTCGATGAGGGTGAGGATTTCCGCAATTACACCTATTCCGGCATGGGCGAGAAGGTGTTGCGTCAGCCCGGTGGCGTGGCCTGGCAGATCTTCGATCAGCACAGTGAGCACCTGCTGCCCGATGAATACCGGGTGCGTCAGGCCACTCGCATCCAGGCCGACAGCCTCGAAGAGCTGGCCGGCAAGCTCGACGGCATCAATGCCCGGGCGCTGCTGCAGACGCTGGACGACTACAACGCCGCCGTACGTACCGATATCGAATTCAATCCGGCGGTCCGTGATGGCCGCTGCACCGAGGGGCTTAGTCAGCCCAAATCCAACTGGGCCAACCCGCTGAACAAGCCGCCCTTTGTGGCCTACGCGGTGACCTGTGGCATCACCTTCACCTTCGGTGGTCTGCAGGTCGATAGCCAGGCGCAGGTGCTGGACGAGCAGGGCGACGCGATCGATGGCCTTTATGCCGCCGGTGAGCTGGTGGGCAACCTCTATTACGTCAAGTACGCCGGCGGCGCCGGCCTGACCTCCGGCTCGGTACTGGGGCGGCTGGCCGGCACCGCTGCGGCAGCCCGCGGTGCCGACTGGAGCATGGCAGGCAGTTCCTGCGGCTGTACTGACAAACCACTCGACAAGGATCAAGCATGAGTATTCGCATCTGGCATCAGAGTTTTACCGTCCTGACTGATCTGGGCGCCTATGACGCGGCCCTGCGCGCGCATTTCAACAAGGTGGCGCGCCCCGGCACTGTGATCGACATGCACGGCATGCAGCCGGGCACCTACCGCAGCAACTACCCGGGCAACGACATCAAATATGCGGCGCTACAGTATCTGCATGGCTTGCAGTTCATGGCCAACGGCATCAATGCAGAGGCCCAGGGTTATGACGCCTACGCTATCAGCACCTTGCCGGAACCGGCCCTGCGGGAAATCCGCAGCCTGTTGCGCATTCCGGTGGTGGGCTATGGCGAGTCGGCGATGCTGACCGCCTGCATGCTCGGCCGCAAGTTCGGGGTGCTGGTATTTATCGATGAGCTGGCGGAACTGGTGACCGACAACGCCATCCGCCACGGGTTGGGTGAGCGACTGACCAGCGTGCGTCATGTCGGCTTCCGCTTTGCCGATGTGCTGGAGGCATTCAGTGATCCGGAACATCTGATTGCGCGCTTCCAGACTGCAGCGCGGGAACTGATTGCCGACGGCGCCGAAGTGATCATTCCCGGCGAGGCGCCTTTGAACGTATTGCTCGCCACCCACGGTATCAACCAGGTGGACGGCGTCCCGGTGCTGGACTCGCTGGGTGCCTGGATCAAGCAGGCGGAAAGTATGGTTGATCTGCAGCGGGCCAATGGCACCACCAGCTGTGATCGCAACTACTTTTCTGCCCGGCCGGACCCGGCGCGAGTGCGCGAGATCTTTGATTTCTATGGTTTGGGTGAACGCCTGCTTGAGCCAGGTGAGGGACGTCTGCAATGAGTGATTTTCTGACAACCAAGCTGGTGGTCGTCGGCGGCGGGCTTGCCGGTTTTTCTGCTGCCTTGAGCGCCGCAGAAGCTGGCGTGCAGGTGCTGCTGCTGGAAAAGACCGCCGCCACGGGCGGCTCCTCGGCCATGAGCGGCGGCTGCCTGGCATTTGCCGGTACCGATCTGCAGCAAGAGCGAGGCATCGAAGATTCCGCCGAGCTGCTGTTCCGTGATCTGGTGGAGGTTGGCAAAGGGGAGTGCGATGAAGCGCTGGTCCGAGCCTACACCGATAATCAGTTGCCTACCTACGAATGGCTGAAGCAGCAGGGTGTGAGCTTCCAGCCCGTGATCGAGACGGCCTCCGGGCAATCGGTGCCGCGGGTACATAACGTTGACCCGGCGGACATGGTGCGCCAACTGGAACAGGCCGCGCTGGCTACCGGCAAGGTCGAGATTCTGTACCAGACTCGTGCTCGCCGACTGCTGCGTGATATGGGGGGGCGAGTGATTGGCTTGACTGCCGAGCAGGCTGGTCGGACGCTGGAGATCCATGCCGAGCGGGGCGTGATACTGGCCTGCGGCGGGTTTGTACATGATCGGGAGATGATCCACCGCTTTGCGCCGCTGTATGACGAAGCGGTATTCATCGGCGGCGAAGGCAACGAAGGTGACGGCCTGCGGATGGCCTGGGCGCTGGGCGCCGATGTGCGCGATATGGTGCATATCAAGGGCACCTTCGGCAAACACCCGATGGATGAGAATAATCATCATGCCTGCCTGGCAGTCTACAAGGGCGCCATCGCAGTCAATCAGGATGGCCGCCGCTATGTGGATGAGTCGCTGTCCTACAAGCTGCTGGGCGATGCTTGCATGCAGCAACCCTATGCCGTGACCTACCAGATTCTGGATCAGGACATTATGCGCAGCGGTGATAACCGCGTGCGGATTCTGGACTTCGAGCGGCGTCTGGAAGAAGGGCTGTTTGTCGAGGCGGACAGTCTGGAGCAGCTGGCCAAGCTGCTGGAACTACCGGAGCAGGTCTTCCTGGATGAAGTGAATGCCTACAATGCGGCGGTCAGTGAAGGGCACACACCGGAGTTCGGTCGTC
>JASJKW010000142.1:0-3731 GCA_037621305.1 Pseudomonas sp. | reverse complement strand
AGGCTCGACAGGTAGGCGATGAACACTGAAATGGCCAGCCCGCCGGTAATGTTGTCGGCAATGATTGCGACTACCAGTCCGTAGGTCTCCGGCCCGATGAAGGCCAGCCAGGCAAAGGCCAGATTGGTTGCTGGCGCCATGAAGGCCGTCAACAGCAGAATCGGCGCAATGCCGAAACGCGCCACCAGCAAGCCACCCAATCCCGCACCAAGCAAGGTCATGCCCAAGCCGAAGGCTGCCGCAATATTGGCAATCTGCGCCTTGCTGAAACCCAAGTCGAGATAGAAGGGATTGGCCATCACACCCATGAAGATATCGCTGATTCGGAAGGTGGCAATGAACGCCAGAATCAGCAGTGCGGCTTTGCCATAGCGCTGGAAGAACTCGGCAAACGGGCAGACCATGGCGCCGATGAACCACGCCGTGAGGTGGCGTCGCCAGCCGCTGTGGCGGGTCTGTGCCAGGTAGTCGGCGACCCGTTGTTCGAAGTGCAGGGTGGTGCTGGTTACCGAGACGGCCGGCTCGGCGATGACCAGGGTGGTGACGATACCTACAGCCATCAACAGGGCCATGCTGCCGTAGGCCAACATCCAGCTATCGAGAGAGGCCAGATGCAATGCGCCGGCGCCCGCTGCGAGCACCGCCACTCGATAGCCGGTGACATAGGTGGCCGCCATGGCCGCCTGCCGATGACGGGCTTCAGCCTCCACTCGGTAGGCGTCAATGGCGACGTCCTGGGTGGCGGAACCGAATGCCGCCAGAACTGCCCAGAGTGCGACCAGCGTGAGA
The DNA here is from genome assembly GCA_037621305.1 of Pseudomonas sp. GTDB lineage: Bacteria > Pseudomonadota > Gammaproteobacteria > Pseudomonadales > Pseudomonadaceae > Halopseudomonas. Next base: position 2,942 of record JASJKW010000142.1, on the reverse strand, counting down.
TTCTCCCGTGGGTCGGTAAGCGCCATGCCCAGCAAGGCGCCGGCAATTACCAGCTGGGCCAGCAGCATCCAGGCCCGGCGCCGGCCAAGTAATCGGCTGAGCAGAGGCAGCGGGGCGCGGTCGATAAGCGGCGCCCACAACACCTTGATCGAATGGGCCATGCCAACCCAGCTGAGAAAGCCGATGGCGGCCAGTTCGATACCCAGATCGCGCAGCCAGGCGCTGAAGGTGCCGCCGACCAGCAGCAACGGGAGTCCGGCGGAGAAACCGAGAAACAGCATCCCCAACACGCGGGGTTTGAGGTAGACCTTCCAGCCCTCACGGTCTGGCATTACTGGGGTGTCGTTCATTGAGTAGTCACTTGTCGCCTGTGTGCAGATCCGGCCAGCCGTAACGGGTCATGCTAACCCGTCGGTTGCGGATGATGACACCTTCGGCCATCAACCGCTGATATTGTTCCTGCCCTGAAGCACTATCCGCTGGCAGTGACAACTGGCCCTGGCTGTTCAGCACCCGGTGCCAGGGCAGATTGGTGTCGTCGGGCAGTTGTCCCAACCAACGGCCGACCAGCCGAGCACCACGCCCCAGACCCGCCAGCTGCGCCAGACGACCGTAGCTGCTCACGCGCCCCTCTGGAATGGCGGCCAGCACCTGCCAGAGCATCTGCTTGCGTTCATCTGCCGTGGAGACGGAAGCAGATGCCCGGGAACCTTCTCTCATGGATAATGCCTCTTCCTTTGTCTCTTTCAGATAGTCCAGGCTGTTTTTCATGTTGATGTCACGTTATCTGTTGTTGTTTGCCCTGTTGTGCGCACTTCCCGCAGTCGCCGATACCATCTGGCTGGATAACGGTGATCGGCTGACCGGTCACATCGAGCTGATGGAAGGCAACAAGCTGGTCATTCAAACCGATTTTGCCGGCCAGGTGGCGGTCAATGTCAATCGCATACGCACATTGGAGAGCGACAGAACACTGCTGATCAAGACGCGTGACAATACTCAGCACGCGCGGCGCATTCAACCGTCGGAGCAGCCAGGGGAGATCTGGCTGGTCAATGGTGAGCCGGAACCGCAGCCGTTCAGGCTTGATCAGCTGCAGCAGATGATGGAGCCGCAACCCTTGATTGAGGATTGGGTCTGGGAGGGGCGGGTGGATCTGTCACTGGAACTGGAGAACACCGAGTCGAAAAAACGCGATCTCGATGTGGATATATCGACCGAAGCCCGTCATGGCGATTGGCGACATGCTTTTACCGGGGACTTCGAGCGCGATTACCGGGACGATATCAAGACCCGTCATTGGTGGGAGTCGGATTACACCCTGAGCTGGTTCTTCGCCGACAAGTGGTTCTGGCAGAATCGAGTCAGCTATCAGCGTGATCATCTGGGCGAAGTGAAGCGGCAGATCCAGGCGGGTTCCGGTCCGGGTTACGAGTGGTGGAACAATGCCTTCGGCCGTTTCGAGACCTCGGCGCGTTTCGAGCATCTGCGTATAGATGCTCGGGACGGGGATAGCAGTCGTAGCAATGGTCTGGGGCTGGCTTGGGATTATCGACGATACCTGTTCGGTAAGCGTTTCCAGCTGGTCCATAACGCTGAAACCCTGATTCCCAACGATGACGAGGTAAGCTATATCGTCGATACCGAACTGGGGCTGCGCTACCTGCTGAACAGCTGGGCCTCGCTGAGCTTCATGACCGAATGGGATTACACCGACAGTTCGGACGATAAGAGCCGCAACGAGACCCGCTACAAGGTCGGCCTGGGCGTCAACTGGTGACGCCGGAGCAGAGCCGGGTTTACAGGCGCAGGCCGCCGTCCAGCTCGAGGATGCGGCCACTGTAGTAGTCATTTTCGAACAGATAGGCGGCGGAGTGGGCGATTTCTTCCGGTTTGCCCATGCGCCGCAGGGGAATACCGGCCGTCATCTTTTCCAGTGCTTCAGGTTTCATGCCGGCGGTCATTTCAGTTTCTATGAAGCCGGGTGCGATACCCGCGACGCGAATGCCATAACGTGCCAGCTCCTTGGCCCAGACCACGGTCAGCGCAGCGACGCCGGCCTTGGCCGCCGAGTAGTTGGACTGGCCCATGTTGCCGGCGCGGGAGATGGATGAAATGTTGATGATCAGGCCCTTGCTGCCCAGCTCGACCATCTTCGCCGCCACTTCACGGGTACCCAGGAATACCCCGGTCAGGTTGACATCGATCACCGATTGCCAGCTGCTGAGGCTCATCTTCTGGATCTCGCCGTCCTTTGCCTTGAGCAACAGACCATCGCGCAGAATCCCGGCATTATTGATCAGGCCATTGATGGTGCCGTAGTCCGCGGCCACCTGGCTGACCATGTCGGTCACCTGCTGTTCATTGGCAATGTTGCAGACATAGGCGCGGGCATCTCCACCGGCGGTTTTGCAGGCGGCGACGGATTCGTCGAGCTTGGCCTGATCGAGGTCAACCAACGCCAGGCGGGCCCCGCGCCCCGCCAGATATTCAGCCATCGCCCGACCCAGGCCCTGACCGCCGCCGGTAATAATGATCACACTGTCTTTAAGTTGCATATACCTGTCTCCGTAGATTTGAAATGGGGCACAAGAATGCAACAAGCTGAGCCTATTATGAATACCTGATTGATGAAAACAGTCATCCACTGACTTGATCTTGCGTGCGCGTCCTGATCGGGGCGCACACTTGAAACTGACCTGCCCAGCCCCATATAAGAACTTTGAAACCATTCTTGAGGTTGTCATGCCATTGTTGCGCATAGTGTTGTTGGCGCTGCCACTGATCGAACTGGCAAGTCTGATCCTGCTGGGACAGGCGGTCGGGGTTGGCTGGACTCTATTGTGGGTGTTGTTCACCGGCATCGCCGGGTTGATGCTGATTCAGCGAAACGGCTGGGGCATGCTGCAACGTCTGCAGCAGCAGATGGCCAGTAACCGTAG
>JASJKW010000141.1:0-3124 GCA_037621305.1 Pseudomonas sp. | reverse complement strand
CACTTAATTTTAGCTAACACATACAAGAAAGGCAGATATATGCATATCTGCCTTTATTTACACAATGGAGCTCATGAGCGGAGTTGAACCGCTGACCTCACCCTTACCAAGGGTGTGCTCTACCAACTGAGCTACATGAGCTTATACCATCGCATTACCGGACTGGAGCGGGTAGCGGGAATCGAACCCGCACTATCAGCTTGGAAGGCTGAAGTTCTACCGTTGAACTATACCCGCCAGGAGCAACTTGCCCGGCAACACTAAATCTGGTGGAGGGAGAAGGATTCGAACCTTCGAAGGCTAAGCCGTCAGATTTACAGTCTGATCCCTTTGACCGCTCGGGAACCCCTCCGTAAAAGAGGCGCCATTTTCATCAGTTGGCGCCGCCGTGTCAACACTTTTCTTAGAAAAAACCGCAACTTGAACAGTTTTTCAGTGTTGCCTCCCTCACTACCACCCGTCAATCATATGGGAGCCATGCTGGAGCGGCGGCCATTCTAGGGTATGCGCCCAGCATTGGCAACACCCTTGCACGGCTGGTATTGATGCTGCAGGCCAGGGAAGTCGACACGCAACCGCGTCAGCATGGCCTGATCTACCAGGCGCCTGGCTTTGCTCCCCACCTCAACCACGAACTGCTGATCCTTCTTGCTCAGGGCGCGTATTCGAACATCATGCCCCAAGTGCTGCAACTGGCCCTGCCTGACCTGGGCATAGTCTTCGCGGGAGAACACACCCAACGAGAGATTCCCAGCCATCTCGCCACGCGTAATCAGGAAGCTATCTATCCCCTGCTCCTGAAGCGCCGACAATTGAATGACCGCATGTCGCTCACCGCCCACCATCGGCATGACCAACCAATAGTCAGTACCCGATATGACCTCACGAGCCTGCAGTCTGGAATCGATGTCCAGCGCGAGCAACCGCTGCCTTAACTGTTCCGCTTCAGCGCCCCCACTGAACCGCCCAAGAGTCACACACAAGGCTACCTCATCAGACGGCAATGGCGAAGACTCCAACAACGGCGGCGACTGCACGGGCGGCGCAGACACCGGCGGAGCGGAAGATACCGACAGAGGGCTATCAGCCGGACTACCCTGCAATTGCCACAAGGCGTACAGGATATTCAGCAACACCAGCGATAGAAACAGGTATCTCATGCTCCGTATTCCATGGGGCAAGCCAGAGCCAGCCCACGGAAAACCAGATCGCCGATCACCTGGCAGCCTTCTGGCAGCACGCCCTCCATGTCAGCCGCATCGCCGCCGGTGAGAATGACCGCCGGATCCTCTCCCAGCAGCTGCTGTGCAATACGCAGCTGCTCGCGCACGAAGCCCGACAACATAAGCTCACATCCGAACTCGACCGCCTCAGCAGTACTGGTGCCCGGCTGCGGGTTACGCAGATCGCCCTGCACGCCGCGGTCATAGCGGATCAATCGGGTATGACTCAACAGACTGCCACGCAGCAACTTGCTGCCTGGCGCAATATAACCTCCAAGATGCCGACCTCGCGCATCCACAAAATCAGTGGTCACCGCCGTACCCAGATCAATCACCACACAGGCTCGCCCGCACAGATGATATCCCGCCACCAATGCCAGCCAGCGGTCCATACCCAGCCGCGCGGTATCGGTGTAGCCATTCTCCACTCCTGCCAGCGTCTGACCCGGCCGAGCCAACATCGGATGTCGCTTGAGCCAACTGGTCAGCTGATCCAGAATGATCTGTGTTTCCTCTTCAGAACGCACACTGACCAGACGGCAGCCGTGAATCTCACGCTCCTGACCACCCAGGAGACGCTGCAGCTCCACCAGGTCAGGCGCCATCTCGCCATCCCTGACACGCCCCTCACGGTCCAGCAAGCGCCACTTGATCAGGGTGTTCCCGCAATCCAGCTCAAGAATCATGCTGCAACCTCAGACTCACCTCACCACCATTGAGCAACACCTCTCCATCAGCCGATCGCAACCGCAAGGCCCCCCGAGCATCGACTCCCAGCTCGACCCCTTCGATGGAGGCTGCCCCGGACCGAACAGATACCGGCAAGCCATACCAAGCATCACGCTCCTCCCAGGCCGCTGCAAAAGGCGCAAAGCCCTCTGCTCGGAATACCTGCACAGCCTGCAGAAGACGCTCAACAAACTCAGCTATCAGGATATTGCGATTCAGGACACCGCCCTGACGAGACAACAGCAACGACGTCCAGGCCTGGTCAATGGCGGCATCGGCATCATTCATCAACACATTCACCCCTACCCCAATGATCGCCACACAATCAGAAGTCAGGTCGCCGGCAATTTCAATGAGGATGCCAGCAAGCTTACGCCCATCCAGCAATACATCATTCGGCCACTTCAAGGCACAACCCTTGAAACCACTGGCCTCGAGGGTCTCCACCAACACCAGACCAACCAGCAAACTCAAGCCTTCGAGCCTTTGCGCTCCACCGCTGAATGGCAGCGCCAATGAAAGATAGATGTTCTGACCATAAGGGCTGACCCATTCGCGGCCGCGCCGTCCCCGCCCTGCCGTTTGCTGCTCCGCAATACAGATCATGGGGTGCGGGTGATCCATGGATAACTGCTTCATCAGCTGGGCGTTAGTCGAATCAACCGCACCGAACAATTGCCATTGAACCTCGGCACCCAACTTGCCGGGAACGGCATTGGCGATCTCATCCAGATCCAGAAGGGCAGCTCCGAGCGGAACGCGATACCCCTTACCCCGCACTCGCTGGATTGGGTAGCCGTCTTCTTCCAGGCGCTTCAACGACTTCCAGACTGCTGCCCGGCTGACGCCAAGCGCCTTGCCCAGACTTTCGCCGGAATGAAACTGCCCATCGGACATCATCTTGAATAACGCAGCTAACATGGCGTATCGATCATTGGAAATGAACTGCGCATGATAACGCCCCGGAGAGGCTTTATGAATGGAAATGTAACAATGGAGGAACCCGGCCGTCACACTGCCAGGTTATTATCGGCTTTTGATATTTTGAGGCATAAAAAAACCCCGCCGATTGGCGGGGTTCTTCTATTAAGCGCTTGACGATGACCTACTCTCACATGGGGAAACCCCACACTACCATCGGCGATGCATCGTTTCACTACTGAGTTCGGGAT
>JASJKW010000140.1:0-2978 GCA_037621305.1 Pseudomonas sp. | reverse complement strand
GGCTGTAGAGGGTGACGGGGAGCATGCGCCAGCGTAGCCAGGTTTTGCCTTTGGCCATGAGGGCGAAGGCGGCGACGAAGGCGAGTTGGTTTACGAGGAAGGAGCACAGCGCCTGGAGGAAGAGGCCGTCGCGGTCGCCGTAGTCGAGGAAGAAGTCGCCGGCTGCGGCGCCGATAAATCCCACGCCCAGCAGGATGCCGGTGATTCCAGGCCAGGCGCGCCAGGCGAGCAGGGCGAATATCAGCATGGGGATGGGTTTGAGCGCCCAGCTCAGCGGGTAGGGTTTGAACGGTAGCAGTGCGAGGTAGATCAGCCCCAGTACGACGGCCACGGCAAATAAACGGCGCTCGAAGGCGGACATGCGGTACTCCTGAACATTGTTATTGTTTTGCCGGCATGCTCGCGCGTTGGGTGTGGGTGGTCAAGTTCCACAGAAGTAACACCAGCGGCGCTACCTGACGACCTCAATGCGTACCTTCAGCAAACCGTCGGAGATGTTACCGATACGTGCGAAGGATGAGCGGGACAGATCAATAACCCGGCCGCGCACAAAGGGGCCTCGGTCGTTGATGCGCACCACCACGCTTTTACCGTTGCGCACGTTGGTCACTTTCACCTTCGAGCCGAAGGGCAGGGTGCGATGTGCTGCGGTTTTTCGGCCCGCTTTATAAAGCTCTCCGTTGGCGGTTTTTCTGTTCTGGAATTTGTCTGCGTAGTACGACGCCTGTCCTGCTTCGGTGTGCCCCACCCATCTGCCGCCGGCGCCTGGTTTGGAGATGGCGCTGCAGGCGGATATGGCTGTGAAGCACAGCAGCAGGATGAGTGCCTTGATCGTTTGGTGCATTGATTACCTTCATGTTGTCTTGGTTGCCTTGCCCCATTTCCGCTGCCCATCTTTCATGGGGGCAGCAGGGGATTTCTGCGGTTCGGCTACTTTGGCACTATGATCGGCGGAAGGTTCTCCAGTGTGTTATGGAAGACGCTCTTCCTGCTTACCATAACTCCGACTGACAAACTCTGGTTCTCTCACCCCACGCCGCTTGTTGATCACCAGCGTCAGTACAAAGAAGAAGTTGCACAGCATATTGCACATGCGTGGTAGCAGCATGGGCACCTCCTTGCCTTTCTGATCGATTTTGACCATCGCGCGGATGGCCTTCTTGCAGGCGGAGCGGGCCAGGTGCAGTTGCGGGATCGGCGGGGTGCCGCGGGGCAGGACGAAGCCGCCCAGGCGGTCGGCGACTTCCTCTTTGTAGTGGTTTAGCCGCGTCTGCAACCAGGCTTGGTCCTCTTCGCTGATGGCCAGCCGGCCACGAATTGAGCCATTGATATGGAAGGCCAGCGGCTGTATCTGCTCCAGATCGGCGGCGAGGTCCGGCATATCTTCCGGCAGATGGGAGATGATCGCGCCGATATGCCCGCACAGTTCATCGGTGATGACTTCAAAGTCGCAAAGCGATGCGCTTTCGTACATGAACGGATAGCACATTTCGTCAAAATTATTGCTGAACTTGAAGGCCATGGCATTTACCTCGGGATGATGATGGGTGGGTCGCTGTCCAGGTCAATATGGGCATCGACCTGAAATGCCTGCTGCAGGTGCGGTGCGGTCAGTACCTCGGCGGGCGTGCCGAGGGCGAGCAGCTGGCCTTCATGGAGCAAGGCCAGACGGTCACAATAACGTGCTGCCAGCGACAGGTCGTGGATCGACAGCATTACGCCGCGCCCGCTTTGGGCGTAGCGGCGCAATAGACGCAGCACGTTCTGTTGCTGGAATAGATCAAGGCTGGCCACCGGCTCATCAGCCAGCAGTACCCTGGGTTGGCCGGCCAGTACACGGGCCAGCCAGACGCGGGCCTGCTGGCCTCCCGAGAGCTGGTCGACCTGGCGCTCCAGCCAATCCTCGACCTGAGCCGCTGCGGCAGCCTGGGCAATGGCCTTGGCGTCGCTATCGCCCCAGGGCAGGCGCCCGAGGGTAATCACGTCGCGTACCGACAAGGCCCAGGCACTGTGGCTGCTCTGCGGTAGAAAGCCCAGTTGTTGCGCGCGCTGGCGCTCGGGAATGGTGTCGAGCGGCGTACCGGCCAAGCGGATCTTGCCTTGATAGGCCTGAATACCGACCAGGCAATGTAGCAGAGTGGATTTGCCCGCGCCGTTGGCGCCGATGATGCCGAGCATTTCGCCGGGCCGCAGGTTCAAACTGACGTTGACCAAGCGCTGGCCGACGCTCAGATCTCGGATATCGATCAGATCCACCGTTTGCGCTCCTTCCATACCAGCCAGATGAACAGAGGTGCGCCGAGCAGTGAGGTCAGTACCCCGAGCTTGAGTTCACGCCCGGGCGGCAGCAGGCGTACGCCGATATCTGCCCCGCAGACCAGAATGGCGCCGGCCAGTGCCGCCGGTATCAATAGTCGTTCCGGGCGATGGCGTACCAGTGGGCGCAGCAGGTGTGGTACCAGCAGGCCGACAAAGCCGATGCTGCCGGCGACGGCAACCGAGGAGCCGACGAGTATTGCTGCGCCCAGCACTATCATCAGGCTGCCGCTGCGATAGTTCAGCCCCATGCTGCGGGCCACCTGGTCACCCAGACTCAGGCCGCTGAGTAACCGGCGTTGACTGAAAATCAGCGCGCCGCCGATCAGGAGTGCCGGCAGTAGCAGCCACAGATGCTCCAGTCCCCGCTCAGATACCGAGCCGAGCAACCAGAACACCAGTTCCTGCATGGCGTAGGGGTTGGGGGCGAAGTTCAGCACGGTGGCCAGGGCGGCACCGGCGAGGGTGGAGATGGCCAGACCGGCCATGATCACCATGTGCGAGCGGGCCGAGCCAGCCAGGGCCAGCATCAGGATCAGCGCCATTGCTGCACCTATCAATCCGGCTACGCTCGGTGCCGCCGCGCCCAGGCTGGGAAACAGGCCGAAGTAGAACACGCTGGCGGCACCCAGCGCCGCGCCCTGGCTGGCGCCGGTCAGGCT
>JASJKW010000139.1:0-11529 GCA_037621305.1 Pseudomonas sp. | reverse complement strand
GCTTTGTACACGCTGCGCCAGGGCACGCACTTCGTCAGCCACCACGCTGAAGCCGCGGCCGGATTCGCCGGCTCGGGCAGCTTCAATGGCGGCATTGAGAGCGAGCAGGTTGGTCTGTTCGGCGATCTCGCGGATCACCCGTACGACGCCACTGATTTCCTGGCTATGCCCTTCGAGTTTCTGCATATGCAGTGTGCAGCGTTCGATACTGGTGGCCAGGCCGGTAATCGTCTGGCTGACACGCAATACTTGAGTCTGACCTTCACCTGCCAGGGTGTCCGCCTGGGTGGATTGGTCACGGGTGACAGCGGTGTTGCCGGCAATGTCCTGGACCGTGGCGCTCATCTCATTGACTGCGGCCGCCACCATGTCAGTTTCGCCTTGCTGGGTCACCATGCCGTCCTTTACGCCGGTCATCAATCGAGCCATTTCATCGGTGCCCTGTTCCAGCTGGCTGGCGGCCTGGCGCACGGTACTGACCACGTCCTGCTGGGCGGCCTGCATGGCGTTGAACGCCTGCGCCATGGCACCGACTTCATCCCGTGAGTCGACGGAAGCGCGCAAGGTCAGATCACCTGTTTGCTGAACCCTGAGCATGACATCGCGGAGGGTGAGAATGTTGCGGGTGATGAAGGAGATGAGTAGCTGGGATACGCCCAGCACGCCGAGCATCAACAGCAGTACGACGATGGCATACAGCGAGGCGCGGTCTCGCAGCAGGTCCATATAATCCTGTCGCTCGACGCCGAGCAACTGTGCTTTGCCGTCACGGCTGGCCAGCCAGGCGCCATGCAGACTGGTCGCTGCCGGCGTCTTCAGCTGGCTGGCTGGAATCCACTGCGGCGAACCCGTTGCAATGCCAGCGGAGGAGGTTGGGGGCAGCCAGCGCAACCCGCTCGGGGCGGTATCCGTGGTGTTGAACAGGACCATGTCGCGGGCCATGTCCTGACGCAGCGCATGAATGCGGTCCTGCTCCACCCAGAGCGCTACGAGCACCAGCAATAGAGTGCTGGTAAAGGTGACGCTGTTGACCGCCCAGAAGTTGTACTTGAGCTGTAGGTGCTGAAAAAACGCCATGCTGACTCCTTGGTGGATACTGCCTCCGACTGACCTTCGGGCAGCACATGCTATAAGGTCATGGCTCTATATCGGTTGATGTGCGTCAACCTTGATCCCTTGTAAAAGAAAAATAGCGGCTTATGCATATCCACCGAAAGTTGCAGCCCGCGTGAAGGAACGGGTCGGTTATACTGTGCGCCTAAGCCAAGGAATCAATATTTTATGACCTCAACCGAGGCCCGTCCTCTCATGATCGACCAGAACGCCGAGTTGGCCGACTGGTGCAAACAGTGGCTGCAGTTACCCTTTGTGGCAGTGGATACCGAGTTTGTCCGCACGGAAACCTTCTTCCCGATCGCCGGGCTGATTCAGATTGGTGATGGCGAACGCGCCTTTCTGATCGATCCGCTGGCAATCACCGACTGGTCGCCACTGGTCGCGCTGCTGGAAAGCCCCTCGGTGGTCAAGGTGCTGCATGCCTGTGGTGAGGATCTGGAAGTTTTCCTGCATCTTTGCGGCGCCTTGCCCGCCCCCTTGTTCGATACGCAGCTGGCTGCCGCTTTTCTGAGTATGGATTTTTCCATGGGCTATTCGCGGCTGGTGCATGCGCTGCTGGATATCGAACTGCCCAAGGATGTGACCCGTTCCGACTGGCTGCAGCGACCATTGAGCGATCGGCAGCTGCAATATGCTGCCGACGACACTGTGCATCTGGCAGCTGTCTACAAATTGCTGGCACCGCGTATCGAGGCTGCCGGTCTCACTGGCTGGTTGCTGGCAGACACCGCCGACCTGGTAGCCAATGCCCGAGTGATGGTGGAGCCCGCCGAAGCCTATCACCGGATCAAGCAGGCCTGGCGGCTGAAACCCGCTGAGCTGGCTATTCTGCAGGTGTTATGCGACTGGCGTGAGCGTCAGGCACGGCAGCGTGACCAGGCGCGTAATCGACTGGTGAGGGAAGCCACGCTGTGTCCTCTGGCGCAGCGGCAACCCGATTCACTGCAGGCGTTGGCGCGCATGGAAGATATGCACCCGCGCACGGTGCGCCAGGATGGTCAGACCATTCTGGATCTGATTCGTCAGGGCCAGGCAGTGCCGCGTGAGCAATGGCCCCAGCCCGTACCGGAACCTCTGCTTGCGGATGCCAATCGGCTGTTGAAGGCACTGCGCAAAGTCGGCCAGCAGCATGCCGAGCGGTTGGGTATAGCCAGTGAGATCCTGCTGCGCAAGAAAGTGCTCGAAGCCATGGTACGCACCGGTTATCCGTGCGGCCCCTATTCGTTGCCGGAAGAGCTGACTGGCTGGCGGCGTGAGCTGATGGGCGAAGAGCTGCTGGCACTGGCAAATCAATTCTCCACCAAGGGGCAATCCGCATGAAGGTGCTGTGTTCCATCTATCGAAGTACGCGCAAGGACGGCATGTATCTGTACGTGCCGAGGGAGAAGGGCATAACCGAAGTGCCGGAGCCATTGCTGAAGCTGTTTGGCAAGCCGGAGCATGCCATGGACATGGTGCTCACCGAGGAGCGCAAACTGGCGCGTGAAGACATTCTGCAGGTACTCGCCAATCTGAAAGAGCAAGGCTATCACCTGCAGATGCCTCCGCAGCAGGAAGGCTGGATCGTACATCTTCCCGATGAACTGCTGACCCGCAACGACCCGCTGTAAAGGAAAAGGCCTGGTGTTACCAGGCCTTTTCCATATTCTTCACTGAAATCTGCTCGTTGAGTGTCCAGTAGTCATACAGCACGCCTATCAGGAACAGGCCGCCGGTGAAGAAGTAGATGATGGCGGTGATCCACTTGCCCATGTACAGACGATGGGCACCAAAGATCCCGAGAAAGGTCAGCAGTACCCAGGTCAGATTGAAATTGACCTGACCGCTGCGGAAACGCTGGTCAGCTTGCTCATCCATGGAAGGAATCAGGAACAGGTCGACGATCCAGCCGATGAAGAACAGCCCCAGGGTGAAGAAATACAGGGTGCCGGTCCAGGGTTTGCCATAGTAGAAACGGTGCGCGCCCATGAATCCGAAAATCCACAGCAGGTAACCTACGGCTTTGCTGTGCGTGTCTGTGTGTGCCATTGAATTTTTCCCTAGCCTTGTTGTGCGATACTGCCCATAGACCATAAATCATTCCGGGAGTGCCTGCATGCCAGGAATAAAAAAACCGCAGTGGCTGGAAAATGTTCGGCAACAAGCAGCCAGCCTGAGCAGCCCGCATCTGCGCATTGGCGTGACCGGGCTCAGCCGGGCAGGCAAGACAACCTTCATCACCAGTCTGATCAATCAACTGGAGAACCATCAGCGCGGGCTGCTGGCGCGGCGTGCGCCTTTTGACCGGTTGGAGGCGGTGCGTTGGCAGCGCGACGGAGTGGATCAGCCTTTCGCTTACCTGCAGGCCCTGGAAGCGCTCGCTGGAGAGCCGGCGCGTTGGCCTGAGTCCACCCGAGATCTGTCCCGGGTGGTGATCGATCTGCGCTTTCGCCAGACCGGTCTGCTCAAGCGCGTGCAGAGTAGCCGCTCGTTGCGTATCGAAATTCTCGACTATCCCGGCGAGTGGCTGCTCGACCTGCCATTGCTGGGTATGGATTACGGGCAGTGGTGTGAGCAGATGCGCGCATGGCTGGATGCCGAGCCTCGGCGCAGTATTGCCGGCCCGTTGCGTGAGGCGCTTGCAGCGATTGATCCGCAGGCCCCGCAGGATGGAGCGCAACTCGCGGAGTTGGCCGCCGCCTGGACCGACTTCCTGCAGCGTAGTCGCAGCGAGGCGGGGTTGTCCCGTAACCAGCCGGGACGTTTTCTGTTGCCCGGTAGCGGTATCGCTGCCGAGATGCTGCTGTTTGTTCCCTTGCTCAGTGCCAATCGCCACACTCAGGGCGCAGCGGGTAGCTGGTGGTCAGCCTGCGAAGCACGTTTCCGCTACTACCGCGACTATGTGGTGAAGGGCTTCTATGACGAACATTTCAGCCGTCTGGATCGGCAGATCCTGCTGGTCGACATGCTCGGGCCAATGGATGCCGGCCAGCCTGCTCTGGCTGACCTGAAAGCGGCGCTGGAGTCGGTGCTGCAGAGCTTCCGCTATGGCAGGGACAGCTTGTTGAGCCGGCTGTTTCGACCGCGGATCAGTCAACTGGCGGTGTGCGCTACCAAGGTGGATCAGGTCACGCCAAGCCAGCAGCGCGCCGTGCAGCAATGTCTGGAGGATCTGTTGACCGACAGTCTGGCGGATGTGCGCCACGGTGGTGTTCAGGTGCGCGGATTTCCCCTGGCGGCGGTACGCGCCACGCGACAGGAAGGCGATGCGTTGGTCGCGGGGCTGGAAGGGCAGAGTGGCTGGGTACGTTATCAGCCGGGCGGGGTGCCCGAGCACCTGCCGCTGGACCTGCATATCAGTGGCCCGGAACTGCTGCAACTGCGCCCGCCCGCCGGGCTGCACCGTAATGAGCCGTTCCCGCATTATCGTATGGACGAGCTGATTGGATGGATGGTGGAGGGGCACGCGCTATGAATGACCAACCCAAGACCCGGATTCTGGAAACCCTGAGCGAGCCGCTTGTCACCGAAGATACTCTGCGAACGCGGATACTCGGTGATGTCATCCTGACGCCGCGGGAGCAGGCAGTTGCGGCTGAGCTGCCCGAACCGGGATTGTTGAACGCGCCGCCGCGCAGTCGCTGGCCGAGCCGTCTGGCCAAGCTGGTCGGTGCTGTGGTGCTGGGTGGTGCGGCTCTCGAGTGGAGTCAATGGACGCTCGCTGCGTGGCAGTGGCAGCCGCTGGCGGGAACACTGGTCGGGCTGTTGGGGGTGGGGCTGGCCGGGACCGGTCTCAAGGCCTGGGTGGATGTGCGCCGTCAACGGGCGCGACTGACCGACCTGGAGCAGTTGCGCCTGGAAATGCAGGCAGCCCTGGCGGACCCGCGCGAACGCTTGAGCGTGGATTGGCTTGATCGGCTGCAGGCGTTGTATCAGAGCACACCCTTGCAGGCGCGCATGACGGCGGCCTGTGCGGATCTGGATACCTCGCACAGTGCCGAAGAAGTCAGCCGTCGGTTGAACCTGTTGTTCTATCAACCGCTGGATGCGCAGGCCCGGCGCATGCTGCGCCGGGAAGCTGTGGGCACCGGTCTGCTGGTGGCAACCAGCCCCTGGGTGACGGTCGATCTGCTGCTGGTGGTATGGCGTAACGTGCGCATGATGCAGCGTGTCGCCATATGCTACGGGTTACCGATGACCCAGCTGAGCAGCTGGCGGTTGGCGCGGCATGTCCTGAGAAATATCGCCCTGGCCGGAGGCAGCGAGATGGCCATAGGTGCGCTCAGCGACAGTTTGCTGTCGGGCGTCTTGGAAAAGCTCGCGGCACGGGTGGGGCAGGGCGTCGGCGTGGGGCTCTACAGTGCCCGGCTCGGGCATTTTACGCTGGACTTGTGCCGTGCTGCTCCATTATCGAATCGGGACATGCTTGCCGAAGATAATCGTGGCATTATCCAGGGCATCAGGGAAAGATTGGGCAAGGTAACGGATGACAAAGTATAAATCACGCCGGCGCATGCAGGCTGAGCGCTGGCTGGGCCGGCAGAAAGACACGTTAACCGAGCACTGGTCGCACTTGCGAGCGCAACTGCAGCCGGCGACCTGGCCTGTGCGCTGCGCTCGCGCGGGTGGCCTGCTCGATGCGGGGCTGGGTAACTGGCAACCGCAGCCGGGGTCGAGCAGCGCCGAGCTTGCTCTGCTGCTGCAGTCGTTGCCGTTGCAGAAACGGCAATTGCTGGGCAGCCTGCTGGACGCGCCTGCGGCTGGTGTCCTGGCGCTGGTTGAAGCCGTGGAACGACTTGAGCTGGATTGGCGACAACGGTTGGATCCGCTGCACAGTCATCGGCAATATGCCGCGCAACTCGAGACGCTGGCGCGGCTGCTGGAGCTGACTCCGGCCGCACGTTCCGCCTACCTGGACAATGAACGCAAGATCTTTCCGGCTATCGACAGTCTGCTGTTCGAGTCGCTACCCATACGTTTACGGACTGATATGGCCAATCGGCATGTCATGGGTGACGGCGCCTGCCTGCAATGGTGGCTGGAGCGGCTGCTGGCGCGTTCGGGGGTGGCGGGCTACGATCTGGCCGGCCTGGGTGACAATGACTGGCCGGATATTCCACCGGCATGGCTGGCCCTGGGTTGGATCAGCAGCCTGCGCGGTGCGGCAGGCTGCTGCAGAGTTTGACGGATATCAGGGGCGGGTGGCCACCAGGGTAGCGCGCAGTGGCGCTGGATAGCCTTCACAGGTGAGCAGTGGGTTGCCGGGGTCGAGAAAGTCCGGCAGTGACTGAAAACGCATCCACTCGGTACTGCGTTGCTCATCCAGGCTGGTGCGGTTCACATCGACACAGCGCACATCCGTATAGCCACAGCGGCGTAGAAAGCGTTCCAGCATGGCTACCGACGGCAGGAACCATACATTACGCATCTGTGCATAACGGTCTTCGGGTATCAGGCACTGCTGCTCGTCACCTTCGACCACCAGAGTTTCCAGCACCAGCTCGCCACCGGGGCGCAAGCAGGCCTTCAGCTGCAAGAGATGATCCAGTGGCGAGCGGCGGTGATACAGCACGCCCATGGAAAACACCGTATCGAAACCGCCGGTGGGCTCGGGCAGCTCTTCCAGGGTAAACGGCAGTTGCCATACCGGCGCGTCGGGCAGGTAGCGGCGGATGGCCTCGAACTGGGTGAGAAACAGCAAGTTCGGGTCGACTCCGATGACCATGCTTGCGCCGCCCTGCCACATGCGCCACATGTGGTAACCATTGCCGCAACCCACATCCAGAATGCGCTTGCCCTGAA
This sequence comes from Pseudomonas sp., assembly GCA_037621305.1. Lineage (GTDB taxonomy): Bacteria > Pseudomonadota > Gammaproteobacteria > Pseudomonadales > Pseudomonadaceae > Halopseudomonas. Next base: position 4,632 of record JASJKW010000139.1, on the reverse strand, counting down.
GGTCGAGATGCGGTGCAACGCGATCCCATTTCCAGTCCGAACGCCACTCGGTATCGATGTGCACACCAAACAGCTCGAACGGCCCTTTGCGCCAGGGGTGCAGTCCTCGAAGCGCGTCGTCGAGGGCCTGGCGCTGAGCGCTGGTCAGCTCATCAGCCAGGCCGATACGCACCGCCTGCTGTAGTTCCAGCGTGCCCGGCGCCACGTCCGGTAGCTGCTCCAGACAGGCCTGCCAACGCGGCAGGTCGCCGTGCCGTTGCGCATCCGCCAGTCGGCGCTCCAGTGCGGCGGGTAGGTCGGCCAGCCAATCTTTCAGAGGGGTATTGCTGAGGTCGCGGTATAAGGGGGAGTAATCGATCACGCGTGAGCCATTATTGAGCCGAAATTGAGACATTGGAACCAGCTGCAGGCATGACTGAAACCGGCGATTTGCAGGCGCTCCAGATGCGCTTCCTGGGTGTCCAGCAGCATGATGTTCTCAATGGCGCTGCGTTTCTGGGCAATTTCCAGTTCGCTGTAACCATTGGCACGCTTGAAGGCGTAATGCACTTTCTCCAGGTGCTGCTGCGTAGCCGGATCGGAGAAACGGAATTTTTCCGAGAGAATCAGAACGCCACCGGGCAGCAAGGCCTGACGAATGCGGCTGAGCATTTCAAGGCGATGTTCGGGAGCGATGAACTGCAGCGTGAAGTTCAGCACCACCACCGAACAGGGTTCCAGTGGCAGCCGCAGAATATCGTCATGCACCACGGTCGTCGGTACCAGCTCTTCCATCATTGAATCCTGCGCGGCGAGATACTCGCGGCAACGCACGGTCATGGCCTCGGCATTATCGACGGCAATGATCCGGCTATCCCCTCCGGCCAGATGCCGACGCATGGACTGGGTGGCGGCACCGAGCGAGCAACCCAGATCGTAGATCAGGGTGCCGGGCTGGGCGTACTGGGCTGCAATCACTCCGATATTTTCCACAATGGTGGGATATCCGGGGATGGAGCGTTTGATCATGTCAGGAAATACCCGCGCCACGTTGTGATCAAAAACAAAATCACTGACCTGCGGCAGCGGGGCTGCAAACAGCTTGTCTACATCGCTCATTGAGGGGTCCAGCTGGGATCGGCAAAGTCGACAGTTTACCTCAACTCGTGACTGTCTTGGCAGGACGCATTGATGGCGTACTGTCGAAGGTGAGAAGAATAGGGTGGGATCGTCAATTTGGTGACCCGTTCGTCGGATTGAAGTCGGATTCGTTATTTATTTGACGTTCTGTGACGGTGCAGTGGTTCGCGCAAAGGCGCTGTGATGTCATAATGATTTTATATATGGCCTTATGCTAGCTATTAGCGCTGGTTTTTCTGTTGGTAGATCAGGAAGTCCTTATCAATAAAAGCTAAGGAAGGTGAAATGGACGTGCATCGCCGGGTAATCGTGGGAGTGGTGTCGCTGGCAGCCTGGTATGCAGGTGGCAGCTACGCCTTGGGTTTGGGTGAGGTCAGGCTGGATTCCGCATTGTACCAGCCTCTCAATGCGATTATCGAGTTGCACGGGGCTGACGGGCTCGTGCCAACCGATATCAGCGTATCCCTTGCTGACGCTGACGCGTTCTCCAGAGTAGGTATTGAGCGACCCTATTTCCTGACCGATTTGCGTTTCACACCGGTGCTGGTGAATCAGCAGCTAGTGGTGCGGGTGGAGTCCAGTCGTGTGGTCAGTGAACCTTATCTCAATTTTCTGGTGCAGTTGCATCGCCCCGGCGGGCTGCTGTTGCGCGAATATACCCTGCTGCTGGATCCGCCGTTGTATCAGCCGACGTCAGTGCTCAGCGCGTCGGCGCCGGTTGCCGTGGTATCCCAACCTGCCGCTGAACGCCGTGCGTCGCGACCGACTGACGCGGCAGCCCAGCCGATATTGCCGGATCTTCAGCCGCAGCCTGGTGCCGAGCGTTATCAGACAGTCGCCGGTAGCAGTCTCTGGGCTATAGCGCAGGTGACTCGGCCCGCCGAGTCTGTGTCGGTACACCGTCAGATGCTGGCGATCCGGGCGCTCAATCCGGATGCCTTCGTGGGTGGCGACATGAACCGGCTGCGTACCGGTCAGACATTGACACTACCGACCCCGACGCAGGTGGGTGCAGATGAATCGGTCGTGGCGGCAGGACGGATCGCAACTCATCAGACGAATATCCCGGCGGGCCAGCCAACCGGCGTTTCTCCATCGGCATCCGAGCGCGGGCGACTCCATATTGAAGAGCCGGTGCTTCAAGCGGCGGCCGCCGAAAATGAACAGTTGTATCAGCGCCTTGATGAAATTGAATCCCGCTTCAGTACGTTGTTAGGTGAACTGGAGACGCGAGACCGGCAGATCGCCAACCTGCAGGCCGAACTGGATGCGCTGCGGCGCGCAAGGGATGCCGCGTTGCAGGAGCAGACTGTGGCGATGGAGGAGACGGATGTGTCACCGGTCGACGCTGACAGGGCAGGCGCTACGGATGAGATGCCGGTGGCGGGTGCGATCGAGTGGCAGGTGTCGGACCTGACGCAGCCAGCCTCATCCATCGGTAGCTGGTGGGTTGTTTGGCTCGCGCTGCTGGCAGCTATAGTCGGTGCCGTAGTGTGGCGCCTGCGACGCATACAATCGGAGGCTGCACCCGCTGCCGTACCGCACACGCTTTCGCAACCGACGGCGCAATCAACCGCAGTAGCTGCGTCGCACGTCGCTGAACCGCAGGAAGATAGCCCTCATCTCGAACCCGCCATACTGGATCTGGATGGGTTCGATCTGGACAGGGATTGGGATGTCATCGACGAACTGGGTGCGAGATCGGTACGCCCGGTGGCGGTTGCCGTACCTGACTTTGAAAGCAATCTGACTGACTTTCCCGAAATTGGTGAGCTGAATGACGACTTCAGCAGCCATTTTGAGCTGTCTGAGGATACCCCGCGCAAGACTGATTGACGGGGGCAGGTTCTGACGGGGCAGAGAGCTGCGGTTGTTGGCCGTCGCTGCAGCGAGTCGCGCCTCCCACAAGAACCCAGGACGTCCGAGGACGTCTTGGGTTCAGAGGCTCTCCATCAGGTAAACAACACCTTGGCGACATCGCCATAACGTGCCGCGAAATGGATGGTCATGCCTGCCCGCAGATAGTCGGGCAGCTCTTCGTAGTCGCCCCGGTTGGCTTCCGGCAATATCAGTTCGAAGATGGACTGCCTGCGCGCGGCAATGACTTTCTCGCGGATGCCGCCAACCGGCAGTACCTGCCCGGTCAGGGTGATTTCACCGGTCATGGCGATGCCTGCTCTGGGCGCCTTGTTGCGAACCAGGGAGAGCAGGGCACTGGCCATGGTGACCCCGGCACTGGGGCCATCCTTGGGCGTCGCCCCTTCGGGTACGTGCATGTGCACGAAGGCTTCATCAAAGAAAGTCGTGTCCGCCTGGTACTCCCGCAGGTTGGCGCAGATATAGCTGTAGGCAATCTCCGCCGATTCCTTCATCACCTCACCCAGCTTGCCGGTAAGTTTGAATCCACGATTCAGGGTGTGCACCCGGTTGGCTTCGATCGGCAGGGTCGCTCCGCCCATGGAGGTCCACGCCAGCCCGGTGACCACGCCGATTCCCTTGAGTGTTTTCTCGGTGCGGAAGGCCGGGGTGCCGAGCAGTTCCTGCAGGTTCTCCGGCTTGATGCTCAGCTTCTGGTCAGGCTCCTCGATCAGCTTCATGACCGATTTGCGTACCACCTTTGCCAGCTGTTTCTCCAGATTGCGCACCCCTGCTTCCCGGGCGTAGCCTTCAATCACCTGGCGCAGAGCCTTATCGGTGATACGCAACTGACTCTTGCGAAGGCCCGCACGTTCCAGCTGGCGCGGCCATAGATGGTTCTTGGCAATGGCCAGCTTTTCCTCGGCGATATAACCGGACAGGCGAATGACATCCATGCGATCGAGCAGCGGCCCGGGGATGCTGTCCAGTGTATTGGCAGTACAGACGAACAGCACCTTGGACAGATCCAGGCGCAGATCCAGATAGTGGTCGAGGAACTGGTTGTTCTGCTCCGGGTCCAGCGTTTCCAGCAGGGCCGAGGCTGGATCACCCTGATGGCTGCTGCCGAGCTTGTCGATTTCGTCCAGCATGATCACCGGGTTCATCACCTTGACGTCCTTCAGCGCCTGTACGAATTTACCCGGCATGGCGCCGATATAGGTCCGCCGGTGACCCTTGATCTCGGCCTCGTCGCGCATACCGCCAACACTGAAGCGGTAGAAGGGACGACCCAGACTCTCGGCGATGGAGTGGCCGATGCTGGTCTTGCCCACCCCGGGCGGGCCGACCAGCAGAATGATCGAGCCGCCCACAGCACCCTTGAAGGTACCCAGCGCGAGGAACTCGAGGATACGCTGTTTGACGTCTTCCAGACCATCATGATCGCGATCCAGAATACGTCGAGCGCGCTTGATATCCAGCTTGTCGGTATGCGTAATACCCCAGGGCATGGCGGTCGCCCAGTCCAGGTAGTTACGCGTGACGGCATATTCCGGAGAGCCGGTTTCGAGGATCGACAGTTTGTTGAGCTCTTCGTCGATCTTGCTCTGCGCGCCTTCAGGCAGCTGTTTGCCGACCAGGCGCTCACGGAATTGT
>JASJKW010000138.1:0-2952 GCA_037621305.1 Pseudomonas sp. | reverse complement strand
ACGACCCTGCCGACCACCCTTGCCCTACCTGCACTCCCAGCCTTAAACAGCGTCCGCGCAATAACAGGCTTTCAGAGCCGACCTTACTTAACGCTTCACCGACACCCGCACCACCTTGTTGTACTGACGATGAGCAAACTCACCGGTCACCGCGCCGCTTTCGTCCATCAGCGGAAATGCGTAACGCGGGGTCATGATCACTTCGTAATCCTGACTGCCGCTGGGGCGTACTTCGACTTCCAGGAAGCCATAATGTTTGCCGCCGTCGATCAACTGATTGCCGTTCCACATTTCCGGGGCATCACCGTGGGCGCTCCAGTGGGTGGTCTGGGCTTCTGCCGGTAGTTGATCGAAGGGCACATAGTCCGTGGTTGGGGCATAACCCGGGCCACGCAGACCGTCACCGGCAAAGCCGACGTCCCAGTAATGCACACCATCCAGCTCGACGTACTCCAGCAGCTCATCATGCCCGGCGAGGACCGCAGTCACGCCGTAGCGCTCGAACAGCTCATGGTAGATGCGCATTGGCTGACCGGACTGGCTGTCCTCGTTGTTGGCAATGCCCGCACTGCCCGATGGCAGGCTGTGCACACCGGTGCCGAAGGGCGTGTGGTGGAATTGCACGAAGATCACCTGCCCCTGGGCTTGGGCATCGGCCAGTTCGTTGATGGCCCAGTTCCACTGTTCGCTGCCGCGATTGAAATCCGGTACCCGCGACTGCACCCCATCGATGGCCAGGTTGGTGTCCTTCAGCGGATCACTGTCATCGCCGTTCGAGGAGTCGAGGGTGATCAGCGTGACCGGGCCGTAGTCCATCCGATAGTAACGCTTCTCGTAACGTTCATCGGTGCCATAGTTGCGCGGCAGCTCCCAGTAGCTGTTCCACTTGTCATAGGAACGCATAACCGCCGGCGGCGAGTAGGAACCGCCCTCCGGGTGCCAGTAGTTTTCATGGTTGCCCAGCGCCGGGAAGATCGGTGTACTGGAGGCGATATTGCTCCACTCACCCGCAGTATGGCGCCAGAATTCGTCCCAATCCAACTGGCGACCGCCCTTCTCCACCAGGTCACCGGCAATCACCCAGAAATCCGGTTGACGCTCCATGGCGTACTGGATGTTGGCACGGAATCCGGTGGTCTGATCCACCGGATACATGCGGTCGTAGGTTTCGGGGTCGGTCCCCAGCTTGTCACCACCGACAGCCGCCGCGCTGGCTCCCCAGGCCACAGTCTTGTCGGTGGATTCCGGCTCGGTTTCCATATCGGACATGGCCAGGAAGCGGATGCTGGCGCGCTCCCCGATGGCTGGCGCCGTAGTGAACCGGGCCTCCATCAGCGTCTCACTGCCCGCTTGGCGAACCTGATAGCCGTAGGTAGTGGCTGCATTCAGTCCTTCCACCCGCACCACATGCCGGTAAGGCTGTGCAGGTGCCTGCCCATCCATCACATCGGCATGGATACCGCCGAAGTTCTTATCCCCATGGATGTAGGCGATTTCGCTCTCACCATAGCCCAACGCCTCGACCAGCTCCGGCTCGGAAGCAAAGCTGCCGACGCCGTCGACCACCAACTCACCGGGCACCTCGGTATCGGTAAACCAGATGACGCTGATCGCAGATTCCGTCGGGTACTGCAGATAAGGCAAGACCAGCACACGGGTAACTGGCGCCGTCTCTTCCGGGATAGGCGCAGTCTTGTCGCTGGAGGAACTGGAGCTATCCAGACAGGCCGTCAGCCAGATGCTGGATGCAGCAACGATCAGGGTCGCCAGAGCGGTCTTCTTCATACAGTCAATGTTCTCGGTAGGGTTGCAGTGAAGCGACCAGCATGCCAACGCGAGATGTCAGCTCTATTGCATTTCCAAGAACCTCTGACTGCCCTGCCGAGATCAACCCTGACGGAGCACCGCAGCCGCACGCGGCTGATAGAACATCACCACATTGCCCAGCAGAATCAGCACCAATCCGACTACCGCCGCGCCGGTCCAGTGATAGCCCTCGAACAGCGTCGACATGCCCAGCGCAATCAGCGGGAACATCACCGTGGTGTAAGCCGCCGGGCCGGCGCCGATGCGCCCGATCAGCGAGAAGTAGGTGGCAAAACCGATGACCGAACCAATCAGCGCCAGATACAGCAGCGAACCTATATAGGCCGGCGTCGGTTCGATGGCGAAGGAAGCGCCGGTAGCGAGCGCCAGCACCAGCATGGTCAGCGCGCCGTAGCCCATGGCCCAGGCATTGGTCGTCAGCAGGTCCAGCTTGCGCTGCTGGAAGCGCACACTGACCATATTGCCCAGGGAGAAACCATAGGTGCCCAGCATGCTCAGGCCGATCCCCAGCAGGGTGCCGCTGGACATTTGACCGTCAGTGAGGTCATGCCAGAACAGGCTGACAATACCGGCAAACCCCAGCAGGTTGGCCAACATCAGCCGCCGGGTGATGCGCTTGCCGAAGAACAATACTCCATTCAAGGAATTGAACAGGATCGCCAGCGAGAACAGCACCGACTCCAGACCACTGTTGATATAGGCATTGGCAGTGTAGATACAGACGAAGTTGAAGCCGAATACACACATGCCCTGCAGCAGGCAGAACAGGTGATCGTTGCGGCCCAGCTTCTGCAATCGGCCACTCGCCCCGAGCACCAGCAGCATCAGCGAGGCCGCAATGGCGAAGCGGTAGAACACCGATACCAGCACCGGGACAGTCCCTGTCTGCATGCTGATGGCGATCCACGTGGTCCCCCAGATCAAAACGGTTGCAGCATACAGAAAGGCGTTCATCGATAGTCTCGAAAAGGCTGATCTTCCCTCTGCATAAAGCCGAGGCGTTCAAAGTAGAGCGTCACCAACGAAGCGGACAGCGATAACCGTCGAATCGAAACTGTCGGAACTAATCCAACGCCTCAACGACAGAAATAGGAGACCTCATCGGCCGGAAAACAGCTGGCCAAC
>JASJKW010000137.1:0-14640 GCA_037621305.1 Pseudomonas sp. | reverse complement strand
TGCCATTGGCCGACACCAGCGGAGCGTCCGGGTCATGGCAGATCACCGCAAAGCTTTTGGTATCTGCAGGGGCATTGGTCCAGCTCAGTGCCGGTGAAACATCTTCACCTTCGCCGGTATGTTTGGTGGGGATGGCGCCATCAGCGGCAAAGGCGCTGCTGGTCAGTTGAAGATCAAGATTCAACGCAAAACCCATGATGTTCTCCTTTATATTGCTATTGGGATGATCGGTGCACGGCAGATCAGCGAATCAGACTGCTCAGCAACCACAGTCCGAGCAGCAGCCAGATCACACCGCCGATAAAGCGTTTTTTGAGAAATGAGCTGACACCAAGATAGATGAGAAACAGCCCGAGCACGACAAAGGCGATGCTGAGGATGCTGCTATCAATGCCCAGTGCGCGGGAAAAGCCGTTGACGAAGGCGGTGCTGGCACCGCTGAGCATATCGAACACCCAGGCAAGGCCATCAACTATCAGCCTGACCAGTGTGCCAAAGGCTTGGCCGAGCCATTCAAAAGGGTTGGTATTCACATACATCAGGGTGCTTCCGGTTCGATGGGATCAATACCATAGCAGAGGTTGGGGGCAGGTCAGAAGTTCCGGATGACTGTTCAATTGTGCGGATGGTGGAGCAGGAGGGTGTCCCCCCCTCCCTCGCGAGAGGGAAAGGGGGAAGGCGCTATCACACGCGTTCGATCACCGCCGCTACACCCTGACCCAGTCCGATACACAGGCTGACCAGCGCGTAACGCTTGCCGGTGCGCTCCAGCTGGCGCAGCGCGGTCAGCGTCAGACGAGCACCCGAGGCGCCCAGCGGGTGGCCGACAGCGATGGCGCCGCCGTTGGGGTTCAGGCGTGGATCGTCGAAGGCGATACCCAGCTGCTTGGCGCAGCCCAGGACCTGAGAGGCAAAGGCTTCGTTGATTTCGATCACGTCCATGTCGTCCAGCGTCAGGCCTGCACGGGCCAGCGCTTTCTTGCAGGCTTCAACCGGGCCCAGGCCCATGACCCGCGGGGCAACACCGGACACAGCGCCGGCGAGGATGCGACCACGGGCTTTGACGCCGTATTTCTTGCCGATTTCTTCACTGCCGATGATCAGCGCAGCAGCGCCATCGTTGACGCCCGACGCGTTACCGGCGGTGACCACGCCATCAGCAGACAGCGGGCGCAGGCCGGAGAGAGCGGCCATGTCGCTGGACGGGCGCGGATGCTCGTCCTGATCGACCACCTTGTTCGGCTTCTTGCGGCCCTGGGGCACTTCGATTGGCAGGATTTCTTCGGCGAAGAAACCCTCAGCGCGAGCCTTTTCGTACAGAGCCTGACTGCGGGCAGCGTAAGTATCAGCTTGTTCACGGGTGATGCCCAGATCAGCGGCGACGTTATCTGCCGTCTGCGGCATGGTGTCGTCACCGTACTCGGACTCTACTTTTGGGTTGGGGAAGCGGGCACCTATGGTGCTGTCGAAGGCGCGGAAGTCGCGGGCGTAGGGGCTCTCGCTCTTGGCGATGACGAAGGGCGCACGGCTCATGCTTTCCACGCCACCGGCAACGAAGAGCTCGCCTTCACCGGCTTTCACCGCGCGGGCAGCATCCAGAATGGCGGCCAGACCGGAACCGCACAGGCGGTTGACGGTAACCCCGGCAACTTCCTGTGGCAGACCGGACAGCAGCCCGGCGTGACGGGCGACGTTGCGCGCATCTTCGCCAGCCTGGTTGGTGTTGCCCATGATCACATCTTCATAGTCTGCACCGGCAAAGGGGTTGCGGGTGACCACGGCGCGGATCACATCTGCCAGCAGATCATCGGGGCGCACCGGGGCCAGCGCGCCGGCGTGGCGGCCGAAGGGGGAACGCAAGCCATCATAGATATATGCAGTCATCGGTTTACTCCTGGGAATCGGGGGTGGTCAGTGGCAGGTCCAGCTGCACGCGGCGGCGCAGCCAGGGGCTCGGACGGTAGCGTGGCTCACCGTATACCGCCTGCATATTGTTCAGCACGGTCAGAATCGCCTGCTTGCCGTAGTGTTCGCCGAAGGCCAGCGGGCCCTGCGGATAACCCAGCGCCAGCTGAATGGCGCGGTCCAGCGTCTGCGGCGTGGTAATACCTTTCTGGGTTATTTCACAACCCAGATTGACCACACTGGCAATCAGCCGCTGGATGACAAAGCCGGGGGAATCATTGATCACTTCCACCGGCACGCCGTCGGCGGCCAGCGCCTGGCGTGCCTGGGCGACCACATTGGCTTCGGCAGCGGGCTGACGCATCAGGGTGCGACGCTTGTCCCAATTGGCAAAACTGTCCAGTGCCAGGGTGCGGGCGGCGGGCAGTTGCTGGCGAGTCAGGGCGGCGGTGCAGTCTTCGCCCAGCGGAGTGATCAGACAGATGGCCTCGGCGGACGGTTGCTCGCCGCTCTCCAGCGTAGCGCCAGCCGTCTGCAGCACGGCAGCGACCTGGCTGCGCAGGCTCTGGTCATCGCTCTGCAGCCAGAACGGGCGGTTGATCAGTACGGTTTCCGGTGCAGGTTCGGGCTGCTCGATCTTCTGGCCTTCTTCGTAACGGTAGAAGCCCTGGCCGGTCTTGCGGCCCAGCAGGCCGGCGGCGACGCGCTGGCCGGCGATGAACGACGGTGTGTAGCGCGGATCGTGATAGAACTGCTCGTAGACCGATTCCATCACCGCGTGGGAGACGTCCAGGCCGGTCAGGTCAAACAGCTCGAAGGGCCCCATGCGGAAACCCGGGCCATCGCGCAGGATGCGGTCGATCTGCTGCGGGGTGGCAACACCCTCGCTGAGCATGCGCAGGGCTTCGGTACCGAAGGCGCGGCCGGCGTGGTTGACCAGAAAGCCGGGGGTGTCCGGGGTGATCGCGGGGAAGTGACCGGCCTTTTCCGCCAGTTCGACCAGACCCTTGATGTAGCGCTCCTCGGTGCGCGATCCACGCACCACCTCGACGATCTTCATCAGGGTCACGGGGTTGAAGAAGTGGAATCCGGCAACCCGTTCTGGGCGATTGCAGCCAGCGGCAATGCGGGTGACGGACAGCGAGGAGGTATTGGTGGCCAGCAGGCAGTCTTGGCTGACAATGGCTTCCAGGTCGGTGAACAGCTTCTGCTTCACCTCGAGGATCTCGACAATAGCCTCGATGATCAGATCGCAATCCTTGAGCTGCTCGAGTTCGGCCGCCGGCTGCATGCGTGCATTGACCGCCTCGAACTCCGCCTCGCTCAGTTTGCCCTTGGCAACCTGGCGTTGCAGCAGATTGCGGTTGAACGCCAGAGCATCCTCGATGGCTTCGGCACGAGTGTCGAACAGCAGCACCTGTTGACCGCTGCTGGCGAACAGTTGGGCGATACCTCGGCCCATGGCGCCGGCGCCGATAACACCAATCCGGTTGAACATACTCAGGCTCCTCGGTTATTCTGTTCCGCTATGCGGAACCATATTTCGTTTGAAGTGGGACGAGATTAAATCCTGCGCTCGGTGAGTGCAAGCTGAGCCGCGGTTATGACGGCATATAAGGCTGCCATCGCCGCGGTTACGCACAAGACGAGTCATGGCATACTGACGGGCCTTCGAGCGCGCCGATGCGCGACAGTGACATTCGCAATTCAGGATCATCTATGAGTGAAGACCAGAATCTGGCCGTACAGCGTACGGTGACCGGTTTTTTTCAGGAGTTGGGTGGTAAATTGCTGGAGTATAGCGCCAACCGAGCGGTAGTCGGTCTGACGCTGGAAAAACGACACCTGAACAACGCCAGCAACCTGCATGGCGGCATCACCGCCAGTCTGTTGGATATCGCCATGGGATTGTGTGGCACCTATGCCCCCGATCCTGATGATCGGCGGGTGGCCATTACCCTGTCGATGAACGTCAATTTCAGTGCCACCGCTGATGAGGGCGCACGGGTGAGGGCCGTAGCCAGCTGCCGCAAGGCCGGCCACAAGGTCTTCATGGCCAGCTGTGACCTGCTCGACGAGAACGACAATCTGCTGGCTTTTGGTGAGGGGGTATTCAAAAAGGGTGCGCTGCGCAGAGAGCTGCCATGACAGCGTGGTTGTTGCCGCTGGGCGTCGGCCTTGAACTGGTTGCGCTGGCCGGTCAGTGGCCGCAGCTGAGCTGGTTCGCTGCTGCTGCTCTGGCGAGCTATTTCATCCTGCATTTTCGGCGTCTGCTGCCTTATCCGCGGGTTCTCGGCCTGCTTACCATCGGCCTGTTGCTGGCGGTGGCGCTGCTTGGTGAGGGTGATCCGGCGCTGTGGGGGCGGCTGGCGGCCTCGGCTGCCTATTACGCCAGCTTTCTCGGTGCGCTGGGCCTGATGCAGCTGCTGGCCAAGCGCTTGCCGCACCTGCGCGAGATGCACAAGGCGCTCCTGGCCGGACCGGCCATCTGGTTGTATCCACGCTACGTGCTGACCTCCGGCAGCATTGGCTCGATTCTCAATTTCGGCATGATGAGCCTTCTCTGCGGCACCCTCGACCAGCATCTGCGCCAATACGCCCTGAACGACGAGCAACGTCGTGAGGGCATGCGTTCGGTCATGGTCACCACCTTGCGCGGCTTTGCCCTGGTGCCGCTGGTGGCGCCCACCAGCGTGACCATCGCCATGGTCACCCGTGAAATGCCCCAGTTGTCCTGGGCAACCATGGTCCCCTATGGCCTGGTGGCCGCACTGTTGCTGATGCTGGTGGGCTGGCGCCGGGAGACCCGCGGCCTGCTCAGGCTGCGCGAGAATATAGGGGACAGCAGTCGCGCCGCGGGCATGGGCGCCCTGTTGGTGGGCAGTTTGCTCGGACTGACGGCCATTGGCGTGCTGGCCTGGCTGACGGTGCTGACGCCATCCCAGGCAGCGATGATCCTGATTCCGATCGGTATCGCCAGCTATCTGCTGTGGTGCGAGCGATCGCCGCGACGGGTATTGGGTGAAATCAGCGACAACCTGATCACCATGCACAACGAGATGTTCATCTTCGGTTGTGCCGCGCTGATGGGTGGCGCACTGGGTGCCGTAGCGCCGCTGGAAGAGCTGGCGATCTGGCTGGCGCAGGAGCCCAAATACAACATGTTGCTGGCGGTGGGCAGCCTGTTCGGCATCATTCTGCTGGCGATGGCAGGGGTGGCGCCGATTGTCTCGCTGTCGCTGCTGGTCGGCCTGCTGGCAGAACTGGCGCGGTTGGGGGTGCCGATCATGACGCCGGCGCTGGGCCTGATGTGCGGCTTCTCGATTGCCATGATCTTCTCGCCATTCGGGCCCTCGACGCTGATCCTTGCGCGCTACAGCGGTGAGAACCCACTGCGGGTGGCGTTCGGCTGGAACGTCCGGTTTGTCGTCAGTGCACTGCCGCTGCTGTTACTGCTATTGTTCGTGGTCCATTGGCTGCAAACATAGTAGATCCATGCCCGAATTACCCGAAGTTGAAACCACCCGCCGCGGTATCGCCCCTCACCTGGAGGGGCACCGCGTGACTCGGCTGATCGTTCGTGACGCACGCTTGCGCTGGCCGATCCCCGAGGACCTGGCGATCCAGATCGAGAACCAGACCTTCACTGCCATCCGCCGACGGGCCAAGTACCTGTTGATGGACATCGGCGGTGGCACCCTCATCAGCCATCTGGGCATGTCCGGTAACCTGCGGCTGGTACCGGTCGATACGCCAGTGCTCAAGCACGAGCATGTGGATATCGAACTCGACTCCGGCCTGACCCTGCGTTACACCGATCCGCGCCGCTTCGGTGCCATGCTCTGGCAACGGGCCGGAGAACAACACCCACTGCTGGCCAAGCTCGGCCCCGAGCCGCTGTCGGCGGAATTCGACGGTGAGCGCCTGTATCAGCTGTCGCGCAAGCGCAGTATTGCGGTCAAACCCTTCATCATGGATAACGCGGTAGTGGTCGGCGTGGGCAATATCTACGCAACCGAAGCGCTGTTTGCAGCGGGTATCGATCCGCGTCGAGAGGCAGGGCGTATCAGTCGCGCACGTTATCAGGAGCTGGCCGACGAGATAAAGAAGGTGCTGGGGCGGGCCATCGACAGTGGCGGCACTACCTTGCGGGATTTCATCGGCGGTGACGGCAAGCCCGGTTATTTCCAGCAGGAACTCTTTGTTTATGGCCGTGCCGGACAGCTGTGCAAACTATGTGGAACGACGCTCTCGGAATGCCGTCTGGGTCAGCGCAGCAGCGTGTTCTGCCGTAAATGTCAGCATTGATTTTTGCCGCTTTGCTGCACTGGTTGGCAATTTTCAGTTGTCGCGTTCCGAAATGATCTGAATATGCCTACAATGATACTTGATGTAGGTTCCCGGGAAGGGGGCCGCATCAGGACTTCAACGCCTATCGGGCTCACAACCAGGGATTACTAATATGCGCCTGTTACGTCACACCACCGCTCTACTTGCCGGTCTGCTACTCGCAGGCAATGTCATGGCCACCGAGGCCAACTATGGTTATCAGGAAAACGTCGAGAATCCCGGCATCTTTGCCATGGTCGGTGATCTGATCATCGCCCGGCCGATCGGGGCTGCCATCACGGCGGTCGGGGCCGCCGCCTTTGTCATCAGCCTGCCGTTCACCGCCCTGGCCGGTAACACCGCCGAAGCGGGTCAGGAACTGGTGGTGCGTCCCGGCAAGGAAACCTTCATGCGTTGCCTGGGCTGCACCAAAACCGGTTACGGCCGCAAACAGCAACACGAGAATCTCTAACGAGGCATCTGCGCGCCAGGAGCCCGTCTGTCAGGTAGTCGGATATGCGTAATGGGGTTCGACAGGCCGGGTTGCCTGTTCTGCTGGCGGCTTTGTTCGGCCTGATGATCTGGAGTGCCGAACTGGCCACGCTGGCGGCTGGTGTGGCGTTATTTGTGCTCGGCATAGGCCGGTTGGAGGAGGGTTTTCGCGCCTTTTCCGGCGGTGCTTTGGAACGCTGGCTCACATGGAGCACCAAGGGTCTGTGGCGCAGCCTGCTGGTTGGCGCGGTCAGTACTGCCATGGTGCAGTCCAGCACCTTGGTCACTCTGCTTGGCATCGCCTTTCTCAGTGCGGGTCTGATCAACACCCTGGGCGGGGTCGGGCTGGTGTTCGGTGCCAACCTGGGTACCACATCGGGTGCCTGGCTGATCGCGCTGGCTGGCCTCAAGTTGAACATGGCACAGCTGTCCATGCCGATGCTTGCCTTCGGCGTGTTTCTGGCGCGGCGTGGGGAAGCCGGCTGGCGCGGCGGCGGACTGGCACTGCTGGGCATCGGCCTGCTGTTTCTCGGTATTGATCTCATGAAGACCGGCTTCAGCGGCTTCGAGGGCGCCTTCGATCTCGCCCGCTACGCCGTCGACGGCTGGGCCGGCGTATTGCTGTTCGTCCTGATCGGTGCCATGGCGACGGTCATCATGCAGTCCAGTCATGCCACGCTGGTACTGACCCTCGCAGCGCTGGCCGCCGGCCAGGTGCAGTATGACAACGCCCTGGCGCTGGTGATAGGTGCCAACCTGGGCTCCACCACCACCGCCCTGTTTGCCGCCATCGGCAGTAACAACGCAGGGCGGCGTATCGCCGCGACTCATCTGGTCTTCAACCTGGTCACGGCTGGCGCCGCACTGCTGCTGCTCCATCAATTGATGGCCGCGGTCGAATGGCTGGCGGAGGTCGGCGGGCTGGCGTCTGACGCGCACATGATCAAGCTGGCGATCTTCCACACCTTGTACAACGTGTTTGGCCTGACACTCATGCTGCCCTGGAGCTATCTGCTGGTCCGCGCACTGGAGCGCTGGCTGC
The DNA here is from genome assembly GCA_037621305.1 of Pseudomonas sp. GTDB lineage: Bacteria > Pseudomonadota > Gammaproteobacteria > Pseudomonadales > Pseudomonadaceae > Halopseudomonas. Next base: position 6,872 of record JASJKW010000137.1, on the reverse strand, counting down.
CGGATGGTGAGCCTGTGCCCGAAGATGGACGCATGCTCAGTGAGCAGCCGCGTACCCGGGCCTTGTATGTGAACGAATCGGCCCTGCTGCATGCCGACACCGCGCTCAAGGTGCTGGATCAGGAGTTGCTGCATCTGGCTCAGCTGAGTCGGAAGGTGGTTGGTGCCGCGCTTTATCTGCCTTCGCGGTTGGCTGATATGACACCTGAGGCGCTGCAGGCACAGGTACGCCAACCGGTACCACTGGCGGTGCGGGAAGATGCCGATGCGTTGTATGACCAGCACATCAAGGGCGTGTATGCCGATATCGTCGACTTCATTTCCCATGTGGACATATCACTGTTGCCCGAGCAGCAGCAGGCCATGATGAACGCGACCATGGCGGCACGCGATCTGGTGGCTGCGGTGAAGGCCGCCAAGCATCTGCAGAGCAATCTGCGAACGCAGATAGACAGTACCCAGCCGGCGATGCACGAGGCGTACACACGGCTGCGCGAAGAGTGTGGACTGATGCTGCTGGAGTTGCGCAAATGGGTGGATCTGTCCGGCGATGCCGCAGCTCGTGCCCAGTTGTTGGAGCAGAGTGAGGCGCGTGACCGGTTGTTTGCCGACCAGTTCCAACGGGATCTACAGCGGCAGTTGCGTGAGCGCGCACTGGATGGCTGGCAGGCCACTTCGTTATTGAACGACCTGCATTATCTGCTGCGAATTGGCCGACACCTGCACCGTGCCCATGCCGGCCTGGGGCAGGTGTCGAGAGATGATACGCAGCGTGTGGAGGAGGCTGTCAGTCTGGCGTGATCGGGCGCTGGACGGTGGCCAGACCCTCGCCTCGGGGATCACTGGCGGCGCTGACTTCACCTTGCTGTTTGTTCCAGTGCAACGCCTGCATGTCGCCATAGTCTCGCCCAACCGGCTTGATGCTGTGGCCCATGGCTTCCAGTGCGCGCTGCTGCTCGGCAGTGAAGACGTGATCTTCGATCTGAATGTGGTCGGGTAGATACTGGTGGTGGAAGCGTGGACGACTGACCCAGTCCCGCACTGGCTTGCCATCCATCGCCTGCAGCGCACCCAGCAATACCATGCTGATGATACGGCTGCCGCCGGGCGTGCCGAGTACCGCCAGTTGCTCGGTGTTCTCGAGCATGGTCGGGGTCATGCTCGACAGCGGGCGCTTGCCCGGGGCGATGGCATTGGCTTCGCTGCCCGCCAGCCCGTAGCTGTTCTTGCCGGACGGATCGGCTGCAAAATCGTCCATTTCATTGTTCAGCAGCACGCCGGTGCCCGGCACGGTGAAAGCGGCACCGAAAGGCAGATTGACGCTGAGTGTCGCGGCCACGGCGTTGCCATGGCGGTCGATCAGTGAGAAGTGCGTGGTGTTGGTGCCTTCCTGGAATTGCCGAGGCTCGCCCAGCGCGCTGCTGGGGGTGGCGCGCTCGGGATCAATACTGGCCGCCAATTGGCGGGCATGATCAGCCGACACCAGCTGTTCGGTAGGCACCTCGACGAAATCACTGTCACCGAGCAACAGGGCGCGATCGCGGTAGGTCCGGCGCATCAGTTCGACCAGCTGGTGTGTCCATTGCACCGAGCCTGGGGCTGCCTGAGGCAGGCTTTCCAGTCCCTGCAGGATACCCGCCAGAGCAATGCCCCCGGCTGAGGGCAGCGGGGCGCTGATGACTTCGATGCCATGGCTGCTGAAACGGATAGGTTCACGCTCGATGACGCGGTAGTTTTCCAGGTCCGCGCTCTGCCAGATACCGCCTGCGGCTTCGACGCCGGCAATCAGGCGTGCGGCGACCGGCCCGCGATAGAAACCGTCATGCCCCTTTGCGGCGAGAGCGCGCAGGGTCTCGGCCAGATCGGGCTGGCGGACCAGCCTGCCAGGTGCAGGTGCTTGGTTGTTATGCAGGAAGATGCGCGCGGTTTCGGCATCGTCCTGCATCGCGTCCAGTCTGAAGCCGACCAGCATGCGATAGCTGTCGCCCACGGCAAAGCCCTGTTCGGCGGCGGCAATGGCGGGAGCCAGGCTCTGGCTCAGGGGCAGCTCGCCATAGTGCTCAGCCAGATGCACCAGCGCTGCCGGCAACCCGGGAATACCGGCAGCCAGCGGTCCATTGATCACCCGCTGGGGTTCGCTGGAGCGGTCCAGGTACATGTCGCGATGAGCGGCCAGAGGCGCGGTTTCCCGGGCATCGATAAACCGATATTGGGGAGCACTGTCGGTTGGCTGGCGCAGCAGGAAGAAACCGCCGCCACCCATCCCGGAGCCGTAGGGCTCAACGACGGCCAGAGTGGCAGCGACGGCGATGGCCGCATCAAATGCATTGCCGCCCTGGTCAAGAATCAGATGGCCGGCTTCGGTAGCGGTCGGGTGCGCGCTGGCGACGGCCTGCTGATCAGGCGCAGTTGCGGCCTGTACCGTGCTGACGGCAACCGTCAGACTCAGCAGCAGCGACAGGGTCAGCAGGTGGCGGAACATGTTCATTCGGGGCTGGTGAGGATCAGGTACTTTTCCATCAGTTCCTCTTGGCTTTCGACCCGGTTGGGGTCAAGAGGGATGCAATCTACCGGACACACCTGCTGGCACTGAGGCTCGTCGAAATGACCGACGCATTCAGTGCACAGGCTGGGGTCGATGATGTAGATTTCCTCGCCCTGAGAAATGGCCCCGTTGGGGCATTCCGGTTCGCAGACGTCGCAGTTGATGCAGTCGTCGGTAATGATCAGGGCCATTCAATTAACTCCGGGGAACTGTCGTTCAGCCGCTGAAGCGCTTGAGCAGGGCTTCGTGTACTGCAGGATGAACAAACTTGGTGACATCGCCACCCAGGGAGGCAATTTCGCGGACGAGGGTGGACGAGATGTAAGAATACTTCTCCGAAGGCGTGAGGAACAGGCTTTCCACTTCGGGGGCCAGTTGGCGGTTCATGTTGGCCAGCTGGAACTCGTATTCGAAATCCGATACCGCACGCAGGCCGCGCAGCAACACATTGGCGCCGACTTCATCGGCGAAGTGCGCGAGCAAGGTGGAGAAGCCCACGACTTCTACGTTGGGGTAGTCCTTGAGGACTTCACGGGCCAGCTCTACGCGCTGCTCGAGCGTGAAAGCCGGATTCTTTTTCGCGCTGGCAGCGACAGCCACCACTACACGATCGAACAGCTTGGCTGCACGGCCGACCAGATCCATATGACCCTTGGTGATGGGGTCGAAGGTGCCGGGATAGAGAACAGTATTCATATTGGCTTTATCTCTGCCTGTTGTGCCGGAGCGCAGATGGTAGCGTAATGACCCTCTCGCGGCCAAACGGAAAACACACATCGGGCCGCTCGTCTGTGCGTGACGGCCCTGCGGGCCAGTGCCGTCTGCGGACTATTCCTCGCGACGTTGCCACAAGCTGTACCAGACCTTCCCGGCTTTCTTCTCCCGGTGCAGATGCCAGCTTGCTGGGAAGGGCAAGCGGTCCGGCGGGGTTTCGCTCTCCGTGTAGATGAGCGCATCGGGGGTGAGCCAGCCGTTGTCTTCCAGCGCGGTGCAGGCCGGAACCAGCAGGTCCTGATGAAACGGCGGGTCGAGGAATACCAGATCGAAAGGTGCATCTGGCGTGCCGGCGAGCAGGCCCATGGCGTCCTGCAGGCGAATCTCGCCGCGATCGCACTGCAATGTCTGCAGGTGGCCGCGCAGCGTTGTAACCACATCCCGGCTCGTATCGCAGGCCAGCGCGTGGGCTGCGCCGCGGGACAGTGCTTCCAGTGTCAGGGCGCCGCTGCCGGCGAACGGGTCGAGACAACGCGCGCCTTCGATGTACATGCTCAACCAGTTGAACAGGGTTTCTCGTACCCGGTCGGGCGTGGGTCGCAGCCCGGGTTGTTCGGTGAAACTGAAACGTCGACTGCGCCATTCTCCGGCGATGACGCGCAACTGGCTCGGGCGGTTCTGCTGCTTCATGCGTCTGGCTCCGTTATGGGCAATACAGGGGATTCGGATTCGTCCGTCTCTGGTGGCGCGGTTTCCTGCTCAACCATGGCTGGACCGACGGTGATCACCAGGCGTTGCTCCGGGTGGAAGTGACGGGCAAAGGCTGCGCGAATGTCATCGACCGTGAGTGCCTGGACCTGATCGAGGAACAGCTGCAGGTGATTGAGCGGCAGTTCGTAGAAACCGATCATGCCGAGCTGGGCGACAATCGATGCATTGTTGGCGGTGCTCAATGGAAACTCGCCGTTGATCTGCCGCTTGGTACGGGTCAGCTCGGCCTCGGTCGGACCTTCATTGATGAAGGCGTCGAGGCTCTGGTGAATGACGTCCAGTGCCAGATCGACCTGGTCGGCCCGCGTCTGCATGCTGACCATCACCGGGCCGGTGGCCTGCATGGGGATCAGCCGACTGCTGACCGAGTACGACAGGCCACGGCTTTCGCGGATCTCCTGCATCAGCCGTGAACCGAAGCCCGAACCACCGAGAATCTGGTTGCCGACATAGAGCGCGGCGTAGTCCGGATCGTGACGGCTGATGCCATGTTGGCCCACCAGTATATGGGTCTGCTGACCATTGAAATCGATATGCCGATGGCTGGAGACAATCGGTTGCGGATCGTTGATGACCGGCGCCGCCGGACCCTGTGGCAGGGCATCGGCCAGACGTTGGGCAAGGCGTTCGGCGCTGTCCCGGTTGATATCACCGACCAGCGCGATCACCGCGTTGCCGGCGGTGTAATACTGGTTATGGAAGTGGCGCAGACTCTCCGGTGTCAGCTGCTGCAAGCTGTCGGGCCGACCTTCAGGCAGGCTGCCGTAGGGGTGCTCTGGGTACAGATCGGCCCAGAAAGCTTCACTGGCCAGCGCCGCGGGGCGCTGCAGTCTGAATTGCAGGCTGGCCAGCAGCTGATTGCGCAGGCGCTCGAAGGCATCCTCGGGGAAGCTGGGGCGAGCAATGACATTGGCAAACAGGGCCAGCGCCGGGTCGAGCTTGTCGGTGGCCGTCAGTGTGCGCAAGCCGGTCAGCGCCATGTCACGGTGCGAGCTGTTGGAGAACTGCGCGCCCAGGCGTTCGAAACCGGCGGCAATGGCCCCGGCGTCCTTGCCTTCGATACCTTCATTGAGCATGGCATTGGTCATGGTGGCCAGGCCCGGCAGTTCACCATCGCGGCTGGCGCCGGCGGCGAACAGCAACTGCACATCGAGCATGGGCAGTTCTTCGGCCTGCATGAAATACACCCGCGTGCCCTGCTCGGTGGTCCAGTGTTGCAGATCCAGAGCGCGACGGGCCGGTGGCTGATCGAGATCGACCTGTTGCAACGAGTCCAGCTCGGGCAGCAGCTCGGCCACCACCGCATCGGGTTCCGCTTCGATCTGCGCGGCGCTGACGGGCTGCTCGGTCTGCCTGTCCATGGAGGTGATCGGTGCTTGCGGAGCGGAATCACGCAGCAGGAACAGGACCATCACAATGACCGCCAGCACCACCAGCATGAGCAGAGTCCGTGAGCCGGGCCGGTTGGATTTGACAGCAGTCATCAGTGCTTCTCCTCGGTGATAACGGGCAGAACATGGGCACGGGTCAGGCGTTCGGGAACCAGATAACGCTGTGCTACCTCGCTGACCTGCTCGGGCGTGATGGCTTCCAGCGCAGCCACATCTTCGTCGAGCAGGGTCCAGGGCAGTCCGATGCTTTCCAGCATGCCTATCTGGTTGGCCTGGTGGCTGATGCTGTCCTGGGCATATACCAGCTCGGCGGTCATCTGCGCCTGCACCCGGTTCAGTTCTTCCGCACTGGGTGGGTTCTGCTTGAGCTCGTTGATCTGCTCCCAGAGCGCCTGTGCCAGTTGCTCCAGGCTGACATCACGCGACTGATTGGGAATGCCGGTCAGCAGGAACAGGGTGTCCCCCCGGGTGAAACCGTCGTAGCCGGCGGAGGCCGAGGTGGCGATGGACTGCGCGCGTTCCAGGTTGCTGGCCAGACGGGCACTGTAGCCGCCGTCGAGCACACCTTCGAGCAGGCGCAGGGCATGAACTTCCCAGGCCTCAGCAGCTGTGCTCAGGCTGGGTACGTTGAAGCCAAGCAACAGGCTGGGCATCTGCACCGGCAGGTGCAGGGTCAGACTGCGCTCGCCGCCGCCGGGCAACTCCAGCGGGGCCTTGGGTGGCGTAGTAGGGGCATTGGACAGCGGGCCGAAGTAGCGCTCGGCGAGCTGGCGGACCTCATCCACCTGGACATCACCGACCACCACCAGAATGGCGTTGCCCGGCTGATAATGCAGGCGGTACCACTCGCGCAGATCGTCGACGGTGAGACGGTCCAGGTCATGCATCCAGCCGATCACGGGCTGGGCATAGGGACTGGCCATGTAAGCCTGGGTCAGGAAGCGTTCATAGGCCAGGCTGTTGTGATTGTCCTCGACGCGTAGGCGACGCTCTTCCTTGATGACCTCCATCTCGCGCAGGAATTCGTCCTCCGGCAGGGTCAGGCCATGCATGCGCTCGGCTTCCAGCTCCAGGGCGATGGCCAGTTGGTCGCGGCTGAGAATCTGATAGTAGGCAGTGTAATCACGGCTGGTGAAGGCGTTTTCCTGCGCGCCCAGGCTGCTCAGCAGGCGCGATGCCTGCCCCGGCGCCAACCGCTCGCTGCCCTTGAACATCATGTGTTCCAGCGCATGCGACATACCTGTGCGCCCGGGTGGCTCATAGCTGCTGCCCACGCGATACCAGAGCTGCGACACCACCACAGGTGCACGATGATCCTCACGCACTATGACCTTGAGGCCATTGTCCAGCGTGAATTCATGGGTGGGCTGTCGGGTCTCGCTGGCCTGAATGCTGCCGGCCAGACCGAAGATCAGCAGAAAGAGGCTGAGCAGGAGTGAGCGTTGCGCGATG
>JASJKW010000136.1:0-3281 GCA_037621305.1 Pseudomonas sp. | reverse complement strand
ACTGATTGGAGATCCAGCATGCCCTATTGGGACGTCCTCACCGACCGCTCACTCTGGCTGCAACTGGGGATTCTGGTTGTCGTCACCCTTGCCACTTATCTGTTGCTGCCTATCGCTCTGCGAATAGTAAGCCGACAGCTGGCACAGCGCGACAAAATATCCCATGGCCGCGCTTTTCACGTCGCTTCGGCCTGAAGACCACCCGCATCCGCTCTCTGAGCGGCGAACAGATCGTGATTGCCAACGCCGATCTGCTGAGTCAGATCGCGCATAACTACAAACGCATGAACACCCGGCGTACCGCAGAACGCGGCTTCAGCCAACGAAGCCCCTTACGGCAGTACCCCGGCCGGTAGCTGATTCAGCTGCAGCGCCGCTCGACGATAACAACGGGATCGGGCAGGATAAGCGCGACCCCATTTTCCGGAGATACCATGACCGCTACCATTCGCCACCTGTTGCCCGCCACTCTCGCACTCAGTCTGATGCTCGGCGGCTGCGCCAGCACCAGCTCATCTGTTTCGGTTGACGAACTCACTCGTCATACCTGGTCACTGGCATCCGCCACGGATGCCGACGGCAAGCCCGACACGGCTCTCACTGGCGGTGACAAGGCGCCGATTGCACTGAGCTTTCATCCCGATCGCATAGGGATCAGCAATGCCTGCAACGGCATGGGCGGGGATTATCAGGTCGAAGATGACACGCTCAAGGTGGGCAATCTGATGCAGACCATGATGGCCTGTGAACCGGTATTGATGGCCCGCGAGGATGCCATCAAGAAGCGCCTGCAACAGCCTCTGCGGATGGAGATTGACGAAAACACCTCCCAGTTGCTGATGCGCAATGAGGCTGGGGTAATGGTCTTCAAGCCCAACTCCGAGCAGGCCGACCGCTGATCCTCCCGGGCAGGCCTACAACCGGCTGTTACATCGAGACGAGAGACTGGTAATAAGCCGCAAGCGCCGGGTCAGACGCGGCGCACCGTAGCCAGCAAGCCAGCCGCAACGCCGAACATGATGGCAAAGCTGCGGTTGAGCGAGCGCTGCTGTCGAGGCGAGTCCAGCAGTTTCAGGGCTTTCGCTGCCAGTCCCGTGTAACCGGCCATGACGATCAGATCTACCGTTACCATGGTCGCTGCCATGATCAGGTACTGAGCCAGCATGGGGCGCGCCGGATCAATGAACTGCGGCAGCACGGCAAGGATGAAGATGATTGCCTTGGGATTGCTGAAGTTGATGACAAAACCACGCAGCACCAGACTCAACGGTCGACCTATGGGTCTGTGCTCCAGGGCCACCGCGTGCACCGGCGCTCGCCATTGCTTGATTGCCAGATAAACCAGATATCCCACGCCAAACCACTTGATCAGTGCAAACGCCATTGCCGATGTAGCCAATAACGCTCCCACCCCCGCCGCGACAATGACGATCTGCAACAGCAACGCCAACTGCAGACCCAGTGCGTTCCAGTAGCCTTTTGCGAACCCGTAATTCATGCCACTGGCCATGGACGCAACAGCGCCGGCGCCCGGCGACAGACTGATGAGCCAACACGCCAGAAAGAAGGCCAGCCAGGTTTCAATATTCATGATGGTTTATCGATTCGTTGCAAGGAAAAGTGATTTTACCAAGACCCCTGGCACACCGTGCCAATAAAAACTGCAAAACTGTATAGATACACAGTATACTTTCGACCCAACGAATCACATTCAAGCCAGGGGTAAAAAATGGCCGTTGAAATAGTCTACCGAAGCAGCAGAGACCCGGAGCGCCTGTTCATGGATAAAGCCGAAGCCGACCGCCACGACAAAATGTTGGAGCTGGCCGAACTCCTGAGCGACGTCCTGCGCAAAGCCGTACCTTCGATCAGCGAGGCACAATCGGAAGAAGCCGGCATCTACATGGCCAGACACCGCGATCTGTTCGCCAAGGCATTCAAGAGCGCACCGGATGTGCTGACAACCCTGATGGAGGAACAGCCCGCTGCCGACTGAGGCCAGCGCTGTTCTTGACCGTGCGTAGTGGGCTGCCCACTACCGGCGGTCAACGCTCCATGCCCTCCCTCAGTGAGACATCCAGAAGTTGGGGTGATCCTCCACCCCAGCCCTCTGGGAGTTCGACCGGGCACCCAGGAAATTTCGTTTGAGAGTATCCATTGTTTAACGCTCCTTTGAACTGAATTGATGCCGCTATATTGGATACTCACCATCAATAAATAAAATCAATCAATTCTATCGCCCTGATTACAATTCTCCCAGACCTAATATCTGCACTACGTAAAGTCAGGTAAAAGCGTCTTTACAAACAGCCCCTGCGCTGCGCAATACCATATGCTGACTTTGCTTCACACCGGGAATTCCCGACGCTGGAGCTGCTCTAAGCATTATCAGAATGGGGATACCGCCATGAGATTACGTCAGCTTTTCATCAGCCTCTTCACCGTAGCGGCGTTGCTGGGCTCCCTGGCCCAAGCGGCTCCGGGACCCTATGCTCCGGGTAAATCCCAGGAGCATCGCAAGGCTTTCAAACAGCACCAGCAACAGCGCGACCATCACCGTCAGCAGAACCTGCGACGTGATCATCACCGCTATGGCCAGCAACATCCCGGCTCGGGCTATCGGCCGCGAGACCACGCATTGCCACCCAGCCACCGGCAGATCTACCAGCAGCGCCACCAGCATCGCGCACCTGACCGGAATCAACTGCGCCGACAGATTCACCAGAACCGGCACCATATCGGTCGCGGCCCCTCTCTGCCGCCCCGCGCCCGTCTGATCACCGGCCGCCCGATTCCCCATGGCTGGGGCCAGCGTCTGCCCCATCAACATGTACGCCACCTGCCCCATTACGCCGGCTACGAATGGCACCGGGCCGGCAGTGATCTGGTACTCGTAGCCGTTACCACCGGCTTGATCTATACCATCGTTGAGAATGTGCTCAATTGAGCTGAGAGCCCACCTGAGGCCAAGGAAACTTCATCTTCGGGAGTAGCCTTGGCCACGATGCTTTTAGCTTGCGAAGACGTGGCAACCGCTTCTAACATCGAATCGCCACTTTCGTATCTCTGGAACAAGATGAAACGTCAACAGCCCTCCGCCAAACGCCCGGCCTTCCTGCTGTTCTTTCCCCTCGCCGCCCTGTTGGCCGCCGGCGTCGTGCCATTGTCGGTCTGGGCGGTGCTGGCCGGAAGTGGCTGGCCACCGGGGTTGCTGAGCAGTGGTCATGGGCATGAGTTGATCTTCGGCTTTGCTCTGGCCTTGATCGCCGGTTACACCCTTG
>JASJKW010000135.1:0-10959 GCA_037621305.1 Pseudomonas sp. | reverse complement strand
TGGTGGAATACCCTGCATCAGCCTGCCACCTTCAAGCTCACCGAAAAGCCGGCCATGCCGGTGGAGATGTGGCTGCCGCTGTTACTGATGGTGCTGGGTTTCTATGCGTTGTTTACCGTCAGTCTGCTGATGCGCATGCGGCTTGAAGTGTTGCGTCGTGAACACAAGACTCGTTGGGTACGTGACACGCTGGAGAAATTGTCATGAGCAACCTGGCTGACATGCTGGCGATGGATGGACATGGTGTCTATGTCTGGTCGTCCTATGCCATAACGCTGGTCGTATTGGCGCTGAACGTGGTGCAGCCGTGGCTGGCCCGTCGGCGTCTGGTCACTGAAGAGGCGCGTCGCCGCCGTCGGGAGATGAAATGATGCATCCGCAGCGCAAGAAACGCCTGTTGCTGATTCTGTTGGTTGTGGTGGGTGTCTGTGTCGCCGTAGGCCTGGCACTGAGCGCCCTGAAACAGAACATCAACCTGTTCTATACCCCCACTGAAATCGCCACCGGGGTTGCCCCGCAGGATGCACGCATCCGTGCTGGCGGCATGGTGGTTGCGGGCAGTCTCAAGCGGGCACCGGACAGTCTGGAAGTGACATTTGCCGTCAGTGACGGCAATGAAGACGTGCTGGTTTCCTATGGCGGTATCCTGCCGGACCTGTTCCGCGAGGGACAGGGTATCGTCGCGCTGGGGCGTCTGGATGAAAATCGCATGTTGGTCGCCGATGAAGTGCTGGCCAAACACGACGAGGAATACATGCCTCCGGAAGTGGCCCAGGCGCTGGAGCAGGTCGAGCACATGAAAGTGGATGGCGTCTATACGCCGTCCTCCAACTGATTCGGAGGCAAAATGATTCCCGAACTTGGCCAGATTGCCCTGATCATCGCCCTGGTACTGGCGGTGCTGCAGGCCACCGTTCCGCTGTATGGCGCCTGGCGTGGAGATACTCTGGCGATGGGCTTTGCTCAGCCAGCAGCGCTGGGGCAGTGTCTGTTCGTGCTGTTTGCCTTCATCTGTCTGGTGTATGCATTCGTCAGCAATGATTTCAGCGTGACCTATGTCGCGCTCAACTCCAATTCGGCGTTGCCCTGGTACTACCGGGTCAGCGCGGTGTGGGGCGGTCATGAAGGCTCGTTGTTGCTGTGGGCATTGATTCTCGCGGGCTGGACTTTCGCGGTAGCGATCTTCTCTCGCGATCTGCCAGAAGAGATGCTCAGCCGCGTGCTGGCGGTGATGGGGATGATCAGTATCGGCTTCCTGCTGTTCATGCTGATGACCTCCAATCCCTTCGATCGCCAACTGCCGTATTTCCCGGCCGATGGTAACGATCTCAACCCGCTGCTGCAGGATTTCGGCCTGATCGTGCATCCGCCGATGTTGTACATGGGGTATGTGGGCTTCTCGGTGGCCTTCGCGTTCGCCATCGCGGCGCTGCTGGGCGGTCGACTGGATGCCGCCTGGGCGCGCTGGTCGCGGCCCTGGACTATCGTTGCCTGGGCCTTTCTCGGTCTGGGTATCGTGCTGGGTTCCTGGTGGGCCTATTACGAACTGGGCTGGGGCGGCTGGTGGTTCTGGGATCCGGTGGAGAACGCCTCTTTCATGCCCTGGCTGGTGGGTACCGCACTGATTCACTCGTTGGCAGTGACTGAAAAGCGTGGGGTATTCAAGAGTTGGACGGTGCTGCTGGCCATTGCCGCCTTCTCCCTGAGTCTGCTGGGTACCTTCCTGGTGCGTTCCGGCGTGCTGACCTCTGTGCACGCATTTGCTACCGACCCCGAGCGAGGCGTATTCATCCTCGGCTTCCTGCTGGTGGTGGTGGGCGGCTCGCTGGCGCTGTACGCGGTGCGTGCACCTGTGGTCAAGAGCCAGATCGGCTTCGCCCTGTGGTCGCGGGAAACCCTGCTGCTGGTCAATAACGTGATTCTGGTGGTGGCCACCTTGATGGTGCTGCTGGGTACTTTGTATCCGATGGCGCTGGATGCGATTACCGGCACCATGGTGTCAGTGGGTCCGCCTTACTTCAATGCGTTGTTCGTCCCCTTGATGGCCGTGCTCATGCTGGCCATGGGCGTCGGTGTGCTGAGTCGCTGGAAGGACACCCCGGTCAAATGGCTGGTCGGCCAGTTGAAGTGGGTACTGATCCTGTCAGCGCTGGGCGCCATCGCTCTGGCGGTGTGGATTGGTGATCATCACTTGGCGGTGGGCAGCATGCTGTTCCTGGTGTTCTGGGTGACGGGCGCCAGCCTGCGCGACATCCTCGACAAGACCCGTAACAAAGGTCTGGCGCGAGGCGTCCGAGCGCTGCCGCGCAGCTACTGGGGCATGACTCTGGCGCACATCGGCATTGCCGTCTGTGCAGTGGGTGTGGTCGGTGCCAGCCTGTTCGACAGCCAGCGCGATCTGCGCATGGCGCCGGGCGACACGCTGGAGCTGGGTGGTTACAGCTTCGTGTTCCAGGGCGCTACGCACCTGGAAGGCCCGAACTGGATTTCCGATGAAGGGCAAATAGAGGTGTTGCGCGACGGTCGCCGGATCACCGTGCTGAACCCTGAAAAGCGCTTGTACACCGTGCAGAACATGCCGATGACCGAAGCCGGTATTCATGCCGGGTTTACCCGCGACCTGTTTGTCGCCATGGGCGAGCCGCTGGAAAACGGTGCCTGGGCAATTCGTGTGCATATCAAGCCGTTCGTACGCTGGATCTGGGGGGGTGGCCTGCTGATGACCTTCGGTGGTCTGCTGGCGGCCAGTGATAAACGTTACCGCCTGAAGGTGCGGCAGCGCCGCACCGTGCCCCAGGCGACAAAAGGGGAGGCTGTCTGATGCGCAGACCCTGGATGCTGATTCCGCTGGTGCTGTTCGTGCTGCTGCTGGCGTTGTTTCTGGTCACCCTGAAGGACAAGAAGACGCAGCAGGATCTGGCTATTGATCCCAGTACGCTGCCATCTGCCCTGATCGACAAGCCCTTCCCGGAATTCAATCTGAGTGCGGTGGAAGAGGGTGCGCCGGCGCTTACCCGGGCGGACATGCTCGGCCGGCCGGCCTTGGTCAACGTCTGGGCTACCTGGTGCGTTGCCTGTCGCGTGGAGCACCCGGTGCTGAACGCGCTGGCGGAGCAGGGTGTGATCATTCACGGCGTGAACTACAAGGACAATACCGTCGATGCACGGCAGTGGCTCAAGGAGTTTCACGATCCCTACCAGTTGAATATCAGTGATGTCGAGGGACGACTCGGGCTGGATCTGGGTGTCTATGGCGCGCCGGAAACCTTCCTGATCGATGCCAAAGGGGTGATCCGTTACAAGTTTATCGGCGTTGTCGACGAGCGTGTATGGGAAACCCAGCTTGGCCCACGCTATCAGGCGCTGGTCGATGAAGGAGCTCAGCCATGATCCGCTGGTTAGGTGTGTTGCTGATATCGATGCTGGCACCGTTTGCGCTGGCCGCCGTGGATACCTTCGAATTTGAAACTGAGGCGCAGCGTCAGCAGTTCTATCAGGTCAGTTCCGAGCTGCGCTGTCCCAAGTGTCAGAATCAGAATATTGCCGATTCCGACGCTCCCATCGCCACGGACCTGCGCCGTGAGGTACACCGCATGGTCGTCGAGGGTAGCGATGACCGCGAAATTCTCGATTTCATGGTCAGCCGTTATGGTGACTTCGTGCGTTACAAGCCCGCCTTGACACCGGCAACAGTGGTGTTGTGGTTTGCCCCGGGGGTATTGCTGCTCGGCGGGTTTATATTCCTGATTGTTCTGCTTCGCCGCCGCCAGCGAGCGCTGCGTGAGTCTACAACACAGCACTTGAGTCAGGACGAGCAACAACGCCTGCAATCCCTGTTGGAAAGAGAAGAAGACAGCTGATGACTGATTTCTGGTTGTATAGCGCCCTGCTGATGCTGGCGGGGATGCTGATGGTGGTCTGGCCGGTATGGAAAATGCGCGGTCAGAGCAAGGTCGATAGAACGGCTTTGAACGTGGCTCTGTATGAGGAGCGTGTGGCAGAGCTGGGGAATCAGCAGGCGGCTGGAGAATTGACCCAGGAGCAGCATGATGCGGCGCTGGAAGAGGCCGGCAAGCTGCTGTTGGAAGACACGGCTCGAGCAGATGAAGAGCGTCGCCCGCAACGCCGCGGTGGTCCCTGGCCGCTGATACTGGCCGCTGGTGTCTTGCCCCTGGTGGTGATCAGTCTTTATATGAGCTGGGGTAACCCGGCTGGCGTTGCCCTGTTGCGTGAAATAAAGCACGAACCGGCACCGGCGAATCTGGAAGGCTATATCGACCGCATGGAGCGCATTACCGAAGTCCAGCCGGAAAACGGTGAGGTCTGGTATATGCTGGGTCGGGCTTATCTGGCGGATCAGCGCCCAGACAAGTCGGCAGAAGCCTTTGCCAACAGCCTGCAGCGCATTGGAGAGCGTCCCGAAGTGCTGGCGCAACTGGCCCAGGCGCGCTTCTTTGCCAACAACAACCATCTCGACAGCGAGTCCGTGGCTGCCTTGGATCGGGCTCTGGCGCTCAACCCGAACGAGCCGACTGCGCTGGGCCTGTTGGGTATCGCCGCCTTCGAGTCCGGTGAATACGCGGGTGCAATCAGCTACTGGAAGCGCCTGATGGCCGGAATGCCTCCGGGTAGCGAAGGCGCGAAAGCCATTCAGGGCGGCATTGACCGGGCGCAGGAGCGTTTGCAGGCATCGGGTGCGAGTACCGCCGACGCAGATGCCGCTGTTGATCAGCCAGCGCACGTTAAGGTGCGGATTGAGTTGGCTGATGATGTAGCCGCGCAATTTGCGGACGACGCCGTGGTATTCGTTTCCGCGCGGGACCCCGACGGTCCCCCCATGCCGCTGTTCGCTCAGCGTCTGGGCAAGGGGCAGTTGCCGACCGAAGTGACGCTGGATTCCGGCGACGCGCTGATACCCGGCGTCGAAATGCAGCAAGGTCAGGTCCTGCAGCTGAGCGCGCGCATTTCCGCTACCGGCGACGTCATGCAGGCCAGCCACGTAGCCCAGGCCATGGACATCACTCTCGGCGAACACCCGGAACAGCCCACCGTACTGCGGATCGACCGCGCCCTCTGAGCCCCAAGCGCCCCCCACCCACGCTCCAGGCATAAAAAAACCGCCGTCACAAGGACGGCGGTTCGGTCATGCAGATCGCTGTCGGATCAGAGCCCGAATACCCAGAACATCAGATAGTAGGCCAACAGTCCGGCGATGACCACGCCAGCGAGGTTCAGTTTGAACCCGGCGGTGATCATGTCGGTGATCTTCATGTGGCCGGTACCGAACACGATGGCATTCGGTGGTGTGGCCACCGGCATCATGAAGGCGCAGCTGGCTGCCACGGCGGCCGGTACGGCGTATAGGATCGGCGATACATCCTGAGCCATGGCCAGTGCACCCATCAACGGCAGGAAGGCCGCTGCTGTGGCTGTGTTACTGGTGATCTCGGTGAGGAAGATGATCACCGCAGTAATGATCAGGACAATGGCCAGGGTCGGCAACATGCCTACCACGGACATGGATTCTGCG
This sequence comes from Pseudomonas sp., assembly GCA_037621305.1. GTDB lineage: Bacteria > Pseudomonadota > Gammaproteobacteria > Pseudomonadales > Pseudomonadaceae > Halopseudomonas. Next base: position 5,429 of record JASJKW010000135.1, on the reverse strand, counting down.
ATCCACACGGCCAGGCCGGAGGAGGTGATCACGGATGCCAGAGTCAGACCACCACCAAACAGCAGCAACACACCCCAGGGCATTTTCGAGGCGGTTTCCCAGTCCATCAGGTTACCCTTCTCGCGGCTCACTGGAATCATGAACATGATAACGGCCGATGCAATGGCAATGATGGTGTCGTTCAGCCAGGGGAAGAGCGACTTGGATAGCAGGGGCTGGAAGATCCAGGCGGCAGCGGTAATCAAGAAGACGATACTTACCAGCTTCTCACCTTTGGCCATTGGTCCCAGATCATGGAGTTGCTTTTGCAGGAGTTCGCGGCTGTTGTTTTCCGCTTTCAGACCGAAATCCTTGCGTGCCAGCATAAACCACACCACCGCCAGCATTGATATCGAGATCGGCACACCAAGTAGCATCCATTGGCCGAACCCGATATGGATGTCATGGTTGTCGGCCAGATAGCCTACCAACAACGCATTAGGTGGGGTGCCGATGATGGTACCGATGCCGCCAAGGCTCGCCGCATAGGCAATGGCCAGCAACAGGGCGGTGGCATACTTGCGTACGGCAATGGGGTTGTCGTTCTCGAACATGCTGACCACCGAGAGGCCAATGGGCAGCATCATGATGGTGGTGGCCGTATTGCTCACCCACATGCTGAGAAAGGCGGTGGCAATCATGAAACCACCGATCTGATGGCTGGGTTTGCTGCCGACAGCCAGTAGCGTAGCCAGTGCGATACGTTTGTGCAGGTTCCAGCGTTGCATCGCCAAGCCCAGCACGAAACCACCCATGAACAGAAAAATGATCGGGTTGGCGTAGGGGGCCGTTGCCTGACCGACGCTACCCAGTCCCAGTGCGGGGATCAGTACGATCGGCACCAGCGAGGTAGCCGGAATCGGTAGCGCTTCAGTAGACCACCAGGCTGCCAGTAGCAGCATTATCCCGGCGGCCTTCCAGGCGGCATCACTCATGCCGCCAGGTGCAGGCAGCAGGATGGTCATGGCCAGCAGACCAAGGCCAATAATCAGGCCAATGATACGACTGGTGGACCAGCCATTTGACGGTGATGGGGAGGGTGTCGTAGCAGACATTCAGTTATCCAATCTCGAATTATCGTTGTTCATATTTGCAGCAGCGCAGCTGTCTCGCCGCCAACCAAGAGTAAAGCCTATTGCATACCTGCTGACCAGAATAGCCTGTCAACCAGGCATGATCCTCAATGCTTGGCCGTCGGGGCTTCTATTCAGGGAGTATTACAGGTAAAAAGGGACGTTTTTCTATTGTGCTAATATCCGCCGATTGGCTGCCAGACACTTACCGAACGGCAAGGAATGACATTTCTCAATGCGACTCAAGTGCATCAAGCTGGCGGGTTTCAAGTCCTTCGTGGATCCTACCACAGTTTTCTTCCCGACCAATATGGGCGCGGTGGTCGGGCCAAACGGCTGCGGCAAGTCGAACATCATCGATGCGGTGCGCTGGGTGATGGGCGAAAGCTCGGCAAAGAACCTGCGTGGCGAGTCGATGACCGATGTCATCTTCAACGGCTCGAATACTCGAAAGCCCGTTGGTCAGGCATCTATCGAGCTGATTTTCGATAGCAGCGATGGCACCCTGCAGGGTGAATATGCCGGTTACAACGAGATATCCATCCGCCGCAAGGTGACCCGTGAGGCACAAAATCAATATTATCTCAATGGGACCAAATGCCGGCGGCGGGATATCACCGAGCTCTTCCTTGGCACCGGCCTTGGACCGCGCAGCTATTCGATAATCGAACAGGGCATGATCTCCAAGCTGATCGAGGCCAAGCCCGATGAGTTGCGCCTGTTCATCGAAGAAGCGGCGGGTATCTCCAAATACAAGGAGCGCCGTCGGGAAACCGAGAACCGCATTCGCCGCACCCATGAAAACCTCGAGCGTCTGACCGATCTGCGCGATGAGCTGGAGCGGCAGTTGGGGCACCTGCATCGTCAGGCCCAGGCGGCCGAGAAATACAAAACCTTCAAGACCGAGGAGCGTCTGCTCAAGGCGCAGTTACAGGCGTTGCGCTGGCAGACGCTGGATGCGAAGACCGCCGAACGTGAGCATCAGGTGCGCAGTCTGGAGGTGGCGCTTGAGGCCATCATTGCCGAACAACGCAACGCCGACAGCGAAATTGAGAAGCAGCGCGATCAGCACAGCGATCTGAACGAAGGTTTCAATCAGGTCCAGGCGCGCTATTACAGTATCGGTGCGGATATCAGTCGTATCGAACAGGTTCTGCAGTTCAACCGAGACCGCCAGCGCCAGGTGCGTGAGGATCTGGAACAGACCGAGCAAGCCTGGCAAGAGGCGCAGAGTCATCTGACTCAGGATCAGGCGTTGCTCGCCGATCTGCGCGAGGAGCTGGCCCGCACCGAGCCGGAGCTGGAACTGGCCGGCGCGGCCGATGAGGATACCGCTGGCCGGATGCAGGAAGCCGAAGCGGCAATGCAGGATTGGCAGACCCGGTGGGACGAGTTCAACCAGCGCGCATCTGCACCGCGCCAGCAGGCGGAGGTCGAACAGTCGCGTATCCGTCATCTGGAGCAGAGCGTAGGGCGTTTCGGTGAACGCATTCAGCGGCTTGAGGAAGAGCGCCTCGGACTGTCTGTGGGCTCGCTGGATGATGAGCTCGACGAGTTGAATGAGCAGTTGGTCGAGCTGGAAATGCGCGGCGAAACCGATCAGATGGCGCTGGATGATCTGACTGACAGCCTGCAACAGGAGCGGGAAACACTGGGCGCATTGACCCAGGAACTGGATATTCGCCGGGGCGAGTTTCAGCGTCAGGGCGGTCGCTTGGCCTCCCTTGAGGCGCTGCAGCAGGCGGCGCTGGATCAGGGGACTGGCGTGCAGCAATGGCTGCAGGCGCAAGGGTTGGACAGTGCTGACGTGCTGGCCGGGCAGATGCGTGTCGAGCCCGGCTGGGAGCGCGCGGTGGAGGCGGTGTTGGCTGATGATCTGCAGGCCGTGTGCCTGAGTTCACTGGACGAGCAGGCCGCGGCGCTGGACAGTTTTCAGCAAGGTAACCTGCGTCTCATCGATGCCTCTACAACCACGGCGGTCGCTGCGTCTATCGGGGATTGCCTGTTGGCCAAGGTCGAGTCATCGCTGGATCTGGGCGCCTGGCTGGGCAACATCCGCACCGCGGAAAACCTGCAGCAGGCACTGGCCATGCGCGCATCCCTGGCCAGCCATGAATCCGTGGTGACCCCTGCCGGGCACTGGCTGGGGCCCAACTGGTTGCGTTTCCAATGTGGTGACGACCAGGGGGCCGGCGTGCTCGCCCGGCAGCAGGAAATGCAGGATCTGCATGTCACCCTCGAACAGCAGCAGGCGCGACTTGAGGTTGATGAGCAACGTATTGTCGAGCTGCGCGAGCACACTCGGCAGCTGGAACTGCAACGTGATTCCCTGCAACAGCGCCTGGCGCAGTTGGGGCGTGAGCAGGGCGAGATCAAGGCTCAGCGCTCGGCGCGGCAGGTACGCCTGGAGCAGGTCACTGCCAGGCGCGAGCGTATTGCAGCCGACCTGCAGGATATTCAGATGCAGCGCGCCGATGAGCTCGAACAGCTTGGCGAAGCCCGGATGACGCTGCAGGAAGCGCTCGATAGCATGGCCGATGACAGTGCGCGACGTGAAACCCTGCAGCAGCAACGTGAGCAGGTTCGTGAACAGCTTGAGCAGGCACGTCAGCAGGCACGCGCGCAGCATGACCGGGCACACCAGCTCGCGCTGCGCGCACAATCGCTGCGGGCGCAGCTTGATTCCACGGGGCAGGGGCTGGAGCGATTGCAGGTTCAGGTCGAGCGGCTGGGCGAGCGCCGCGAACAGCTGCAGATGTCACTGGAAGAAGCTCAGGGGCCGGAGGAGGATCAGCGTATCGAGCTGGAGTCTCTGCTTGAGCGTCGTCTTCAGGCTGAGCAGGATCTGGGCATGGCGCGTCAGGCGCTGGAGCAGGTCGATCAGCAGATGCGCGAGCAGGAGCGGCGACGTCAGCAGGCAGAACAGCAGGCACAGGCGCTGCGCAGTCAGCTTGATGAGCAGCGCTTGCTGGCCCGTGACATGCAGACGCGCCGTCAGGGGTTGCAGGAGCAACTGCTGGAGGCCGGTTACGATCTGCAGGGCGTCATCGCCACGTTACCCGAGGGCGCCAGTGAGGCTGAATGGGAACAACAGTTGGCGCGATTGGACGCGCAGATCCAGCGACTGGGTGCGATCAACCTTGCGGCGATCGAAGAGTACGAGCAGCAGTCCGAGCGCAAACGTTATCTGGATGCGCAGGATGCCGATCTCGTGGAAGCGCTGGACACGCTGGAACAGGTGATCCGCAAAATCGACAAGGAAACCCGCAGCCGCTTCAAGGAAACCTTCGACAAGGTCAACGCGGGTTTGCAGAATCTGTTCCCGAAAGTATTCGGCGGTGGCAGCGCCTGGTTGGAGCTGACCGGCGATGACCTGCTGGATACGGGGGTGACCATCATGGCGCGTCCGCCGGGCAAGAAGAACAGTACTATTCATCTGTTGTCCGGTGGCGAAAAGGCATTGACGGCGATCGCGCTGGTGTTCTCGATCTTCCAGCTGAATCCCGCACCTTTCTGCATGCTCGACGAGGTTGATGCGCCTTTGGATGATGCGAACGTAGGGCGTTATGCGCGCATGGTGAAAGAGATGTCGAGTCGGGTGCAATTCATTTACATTACGCACAACAAGATCGCCATGGAAATGGCTGATCAGCTGATGGGTGTAACTATGCATGAACCAGGATGCTCTCGGCTTGTCACAGTCAATGTTGAAGAAGCGGTGGCGCTGGCAGAAGTATAGATTCGGCCGCTGCACAATATTGCGCGAGCATGTTACTGTCTCGCATAAGTGCGGGGTATGGAATTAAAACACCATGTTCGAAGAGCCTCACGGGTTCTTCATTGGTATGGCATAACGGGAACTGCTATTCATGGATTTTGGTTTGCGAGAGTGGCTGATCGTCATTGGCCTTTTGTTCATTGCGGGAATTCTTTTCGATGGTTGGCGGCGCATGGGCGGCCGCTCGCGTATCCGTTTCAAGCTCGAGCGTGATTTCAAGGGAGGGGCGGAAGACCCTGCCAGTGATGAGTTGCTGGGGCCGCCCCGCATCATTGCACGCGGCGAGCGGGAAGAACCTTCGTTTGGTGATGACTTCTCGAATGATCCGGAACTCGAAGAGCTGGAGCCTGTCAGGCCGCCTGAGCAGGCGGGCCTGGATCTGGATGTGCCGCCGGCGCCGAAACCAGCGCCCGCCCAGCGCTCCACCTCTGATGTCCGGAGCAAACCTGAGCCGCTGGAGCCGGTGTTGCAAGCCACCGAAACAGCTGGCGCGGCTCAGCCGTCAGCGCCTGAGCCGAAGCCGGTGGAAGAGGTATTGG
>JASJKW010000134.1:0-25965 GCA_037621305.1 Pseudomonas sp. | reverse complement strand
GTGAAATTACCGGGAGGAACAGCCGCGCTGTGGGTCCAGGTGCCCGTCGAACATCAGGCCACCTACCTGCTTGAGCTGCATAACCCGACCATCGCCCGCATCAATGTCTATCTGCTCAGAGCAGGTGTGTTGCGGTCCAGTTTCTCCGGCGGCACCACCGACGCGAGAACCATAGTCCCCCTGCCCCATGAAGGCTTCGCCTTTCCGGTAAACGTCAACGCCAGTCCCCAGCAGATGCTGCTGGTGCGATTGCAGAACGACTATCCAATCAGCACTCATATCAGCCTGGTGTCGCTGAACGAAGCTACCAAGATTCATACCCGGCATCAGGCATTGCAGGGCATGCTGGTCGGATTGCTATTCGGGCTGGCGCTCAATTGCCTGCTGCAGGGTCTGCTGCGCAAGGATCCCCTGCACCTCCTGATGGCCATAACCGCTCTGCTGTTCGGCTTCAGCAGCCTCAGCGGGATCGGCTGGGCGCTGCATAACTGGTCCTTCCTGCATGGCCGCACCGGCAGCCTCATGAACCTCGCCGGCTTCGTCGTGCTTGCCGCCACCCTGCACGGCTTGCATCCGATTCCCGGAACCTCGGGCGATCGCAGCGAACGTATTGCCATTCTGCTGACGGGCCCGCTCCTGTTGCTGTTCGGCATCGTTCAGCCCAGCTGGCTGGAAGTGATACTGTCCATCATCCGTATCGGTCTGCCGCTCACCGTTGCACTGCTGATTGCTATCCTGGTTGCCCGCCGCGAATTCATCGACCCACTGTTTCTCTGCGGAACCCTACTGTTGATCGGCAGCTGGCTGTTGGAGCAGTTGCTCGGCCTGCCACCACATAACCTGACCCGCCATCTGGTCGACCTGCTGCTGTGGGCCGCTTTGGTCTGCTATACGTGGAGCATGTACCGGCGCATACAACGCAACGTGCTTCGACGATTGAAGCAGCGCCATGAGGAAGCAACCGTTCTGGCTCAACGCAGCGCCCGCGCGGAGTTCCTCGCGCGTATCAGCCATGAGATCCGCACGCCGATGAACGGCGTGCTGGGCATGTCCGAATTACTGCTCGACACCGCTTTGTCCGCCAAGCAACGGGACTACGTCCAGACCATTCACGGCTCGGGTAATGACCTGCTGGGCCTGATCAACGATGTACTGGACATATCACGACTGGAATCCGGCCAACTGGTTCTGGACAAGCAGCGATTCGATCTGCATGCCTTGATCAACGATTGCCTGGAGAGCCACCGCAACCGGTTGAGCAGCCAGCCGATAGAGCTCATCAGCTTCGTCCACCCGGATGTCCCGCGGCTGATGGAAGGTGATCCGGTCCGCTTGCGGCAGGTGATCATCAGTCTTCTGAACAATGCCATGCTGAGCACCAGTGAAGGGGAAATTCTGCTGGCCGTCGCGCTGGAAAATCAGGTACCGGGCGTACCCTTGCTGCGCCTGGCGATTCAGGACACCGGGCATGGCATGACTGCCGACTCGCGCGACCGCTTGCTGGACCGATCAATCCCGAACGAGCGGCTGCTGGAAATGCTGGAAAGCCAAGGGCAGCTATCACTCTATATCTCCCAGCAGCTGATTCACATGATGGGCGGGCAGCTGGGGATCAAGGACGGCGCTGCAGGCCTCTCGGGCACAGCGGCCTCAACGCCCGACGGGGCGACGCGCGGGACTACCGTATGGGTGACCCTGCCAACACGCTTCATCGACAGCCCTGCCGACCCCACCGATGAGCTGGAACGCTGCCTGATCGACCGCAGCATCCTCATCGTTGACGACAACGCCACCTGCCGCAAGGTCCTGCAAAAGCAGGCCAGCGCCTGGCAGATGTCAGCCCGTACCGCATCCAGCGGCCGTGAAGCGCTGGCCATTCTACGCGCTCAAGCCAACCTGGACAGTCCCTGCGAAATTCTGCTGGTAGATCAGTCCATGCCCGGCATGACCGGCCTGGAGCTGGCCAGCAAGATCAAGGATGACCCTCTCATCAGCGATGGCCTGCTGATCATCATGCTGACCGGCATGAATCAGCTGCCCAGTCGTATTGTCGCCCGCAATGCAGGTATTCATCGCGTGCTCAACAAGCCGGTTTCCGGCTATATCCTGCGGGCAACCTTGGTCGATGAATGGTTGCAGCACTGCGAGCGGACCGGCGTCGCGGCACACCCTGAGCAGCCAAACGAGCGCGAAGACAAAGGCTTCCTGGTACTGGTCGCGGAAGACAATGACGTCTCCACCCGCGTGATTCAGGGCATGTTGTCCAAACTGAATGTCGCCAGCGATGCAGTGGAAAATGGACGGCAGGCGGTGCAGGCAGTCCGCCAGGAGAATTACGATCTGGTGCTGATGGATTGCGAAATGCATGAAATGGACGGGTTCACCGCCACCGAACAGATTCGCCAGTGGGAACAGCAGAATGCATTCACGCCACTACCCATCATTGCCCTGACCGCGCACATTCTGCCGGAGCATCGCGAGCGGGCACGCCGTGCCGGCATGAATGGGCACGTGGCCAAACCGGTAGAACTGGGCCAACTGAAGACACTGCTGGATTACTGGATGACGCACAGAACGCCGGACATTCAGGACAACTCGGGTCCCGAATAACCTCGGGACGGCAACGCAGCGCCCGTGGTAGCGGCGGCATAGTTGGCCAGCATGGTGTTGACTAGAGTTTGAATCGACATGGCAGCTCTCCTGATGAACTGCCGGTATTGTGCATCGGCGGAGTCAGAGTGCCCATTGAGCTTTGCCAATGGGCACCATAGCTGAAATCAACTCGGCGCGCGGTTTCCTGGCCCGCGTCGCTTGCCCTTGCCAGCGCCGGTGTCGCGCGGTGGCAACCCGGTATGCTGGGTCAGCAAGCGCCCGCCCTTCTTGCTACCCGCTTGCGTGGACTGCTTGCTACGCGCGCTCTGGTAACCATCGATCGCCGGCTGGAAGGTGGGTATCAGATGCTGCTTGCTGTTACCGATCAGATCGCTGCGGCCCATTTCCTTGAGCGCCTCGCGCAACATCGGCCAGTTGTTCGCATCGTGGTAACGCAGGAAGGCCTTGTGTAGCCGACGCTGCTTCTCACCTTTGACGATACCCACCTCCTCGGTCTTGTAACCCACCTTGCGCAGCGGATTCTTGCCCGAGTGATACATGGCCGTGGCCGTGGCCATCGGCGAAGGATAGAAGGCCTGCACCTGGTCGGCACGCAAACCATTGCGTTTGAGCCAGAGCGCCAGATTCATCATGTCTTCATCGGTGGTGCCCGGGTGAGCAGCGATGAAGTACGGGATCAGATATTGCTCCTTGCCCGCCTCCTTGCTGAACTTCTCGAACATTTTCTTGAAGGTGTCATAGCTGCCGATATTCGGCTTCATCATCTTCGACAGCGGGCCATCTTCAGTGTGCTCAGGCGCGATTTTCAGGTAACCCCCAACGTGGTGGGTCACCAGCTCCTTGACGTACTCCGGCGAGCGTACTGCAAGATCGTAACGCAACCCCGAGGCAATCAGGATGCGCTTGACTCCAGGCAGCTCCCGCGCCTTGCGGTACAGCCCGATAAGCGAGGTATGATCGGTATTCAGGTTCTCGCACACACCCGGCCAGACGCAGGATGGCTTGCGGCAGGACGCCTCGATCTCGGGGCTCTTGCAGGCCAGACGATACATGTTGGCCGTCGGGCCGCCGAGATCGGAAATGGTTCCGGTATAGCCTGGCACCTTGTCCCGTATCTCTTCGATCTCATTGAGGATCGACTCATGTGAGCGACTCTGGATGATGCGGCCTTCGTGTTCGGTGATCGAGCAGAAGGTGCAGCCACCGAAGCAGCCACGCATGATATTCACCGAGAAGCGGATCATGTCGTAGGCGGGAATTTTCGCATCGCCATACGTCGGGTGCGGAACCCGTGCAAACGGCAACCCGAACACGTAGTCCATTTCCTCGGTACTCAAGGGGATCGGCGGCGGGTTGAACCAGACATCCCGCTCACCGTGACGCTGCACCAGCGCCCGAGCGTTGCCCGGGTTGGTCTCCAGATGCAGCACGCGGTTGGCATGGGCATAGAGCACCGGGTCGTTACGCACCTTCTCATAGGAAGGCAGCCTGATCACCGTGTGGTCGCGCTCCAGGCGCGGATGAGGCAACAGCTCGAGCACCTGCACCTCGGCATCCGCAGCTTCGGCCCCATCGCCCTTGCCCTGCTCGACCGCACAGGCGGCAGTATCCTGGGTATTGACGTAGGGATTGATGATTTTGTCGATACGACCGGGGCGGTCGACGCGGGAGGAATCCAGTTCGAACCAGTTCTCCGGTGTATCCTTGCGGATGAACGCAGTGCCGCGGATATCCGTTATGCTGGCGACGCTTTCACCCCGGCTCAGGCGATGGGCTACTTCGACGACGGCCCGTTCGGCGTTGCCATAGATCAGGATATCGGCCTTGGTATTGATCAGCAGTGATGGGCGAACCTTGTCCTGCCAGTAGTCGTAATGGGCAATACGCCGCAACGAAGCCTCGATACCACCGAGGATCACCGGCACGTCCTTGTAGGCCTCACGGCAGCGCTGACAATAGGACAGGCTGGCCCGATCAGGACGCTTGCCGGCCTTGCCGCCAGCGGTATAGGCATCGTCGGAGCGGATCTTGCGGTCAGCCGTGTAGCGGTTGATCATCGAATCCATATTGCCGGCAGCGACCCCGAAGAACAGGTTCGGCTTGCCAAGCTGCATGAAGTCATCCTTGCTGCGCCAGTCCGGCTGGCTGATCATGCCGACCCGAAAGCCCTGAGCCTCCAGCAGTCGACCGATGATGGCCATACCGAAGGATGGATGATCCACATAGGAATCGCCGGTGACGATAATGATGTCGCAACTGTCCCAGCCGAGCTGGTCCATTTCCGCGCGACTCATCGGCAGAAAAGGTGCCGGTCCGAAGCACTCGGCCCAGTAGCGGGGATGATCGAACAGCGGTCTTGCCGCCGGCATGCTGAGGGCCATTACCTACTCCTCCCCGTAACCCTGGTATGAACCGGGTGCGAGGTTTTCAAATCGGGTGTATTTACCAATGAAGGCCATGCGGCAGGTGCCGATCGGGCCGTTACGCTGCTTGCCGATAATCAGCTCGGCAATCCCCTTGTCCTGGGTGTCGGGGTGATAGACCTCATCCCGGTAGACGAACATGATGACGTCGGCGTCCTGCTCGATGGCGCCCGATTCACGCAAATCCGAGTTGATCGGACGTTTGTTGGGCCGCTGCTCCAGCGAGCGGTTGAGCTGAGACAGAGCGACGACCGGCACGTTGAACTCCTTGGCCAGCGCCTTGAGCGAGCGGGAGATCTCGGAAATCTCGTTGGTCCGGTTCTCCGACGACGCGCCGCCGATGCGCATCAGCTGCAAGTAGTCGATCATGATCAAGCCCAGATCGCCATGCTCACGTACTATCCGCCGCGCACGCGCGCGCATCTCCATCGGCGACAGACCGGCGGTATCATCAATGAACAGTTTACGGTCATTCAACAGGTTCACCGCCGAGGTCAGGCGCGGCCAGTCCTCGTCATCCAGGCGACCGGATCGGACCTTGGTCTGATCGATACGACCCAGCGACGACAGCATACGCATGATCAGCGATTCGCCTGGCATCTCCAGCGAGAACACCAGTACCGCCTTGTCGCTGTTCATCACTGCGGTCTCCACCAGGTTCATGGCGAAGGTGGTCTTGCCCATGGACGGACGACCCGCAACGATCACCAGATCCGCCGGCTGCAGACCGGAGGTCATGCCGTCCAGATCGGTGAATCCGGTAGTCAGACCGGTAATCGAGCCTTCGCTGTTGAACAGCGTATCGATACGATCGATGGCCTTGGTCAGCAAGGTGTTGACCGGCTCGGGACCACCGGTCTTGGGCCGACTCTCGGCAATGGCGAAAATCTTCCGTTCGGCCTCATCCAGCACTTCGTTGGGCTGCATGCCCTTGGGGCTGAAGGCGGTATCGGTGATCTCGGTACTGACGCTGATCAACTGGCGCATGGTCGCGCGCTCGCGGATGATCTGCGCATAGGCACTGATGTTGGCCGCCGACGGGGTGTTCTTGTTCAGCTGACCCAGATAGGCCAGTCCGCCAACCTGATCGATCAGCCCTTCACGGTCCAGATCCTCGGACAGGGTAACTGCGTCAAACGGCTGATTGCGCCCGGCCAGCCGTACCAGCGCACGGAAGATCAGGCGATGATCGTGGCGATAGAAATCCGCTTCACTGACCAGTTCGGCGACACGTTCCCATGCCGTGTTTTCCAGCATGACACCACCGAGCACAGCCTGCTCGGCTTCGATGGAGTGCGGAGGAATTTTCAGCGCGGTAGTCTGCAGGTCCAATTCCGGGCGGGCGGCGTAAATCTGATCATTCATCGGTAACAGACTCGAATCCTGGATTGGCGGGCTTCACAAAAAACAACACGGCGCCTGTCGGAGGACAAGCGCCGTGTTGGCAATTCTAACTGCTGTGCCTGAGCAAATCACCCGGTACCGACCACAGGTCAGTACCGGGCAATGAGAGACGCTGCAGTTCGAGGGTTTCCCCTCAGCCGGCAACAACTACCAGCGTGACGGTAGCTTCGACGTCAGTGTGCAGGTGCACATCCACTTCGAACTCACCGACAGTGCGCAGCGGGCCTTCAGGCAGGCGCACTTCGCTTTTTTCCAGCTGAACGCCAGCAGTAGTCACGGCATCAGCGATGTCGCGAGTACCGATGGAACCGAACAGTTTGCCTTCTTCGCCAGCGTTGGCGGTGAAGGTAACAATCAGCTCACCCAGCTTGGCAGCACGAACTTCAGCTTCTGCCTTGCGTTCTGCAGCAACATTTCCAGCTCAGCGCGACGCGCTTCGAAGGCTTCTACGTTGGTGGCTGTAGCCGGAGTTGCCTTACCGAACGGCAACAGGAAATTGCGAGCGTAACCAGCTTTAACGGCGACCTTGTCGCCCAGGTTACCCAGATTCGCGATCTTTTCGAGCAGGATAACTTCCATTGCGATGACCTCTTTGAATTCAACCTTGGCTGTTCGGGTCGTCATCACCGGGCGACCCGGAGGGCGGCCTCATGCGAGAGCGAAAGTCGAACAAGCTATCTACAAATGCCAAAACCACAATCAGGGGGTAGGCGAAGCGGATGAACAGGACAAACAATACATATGTCCCGATCAACCAGCCCGGACCCAATTTCTTGATACCGACCATGCCATGTATCAGTGCCAGTCCGGCCAACAGCAGCGGCACGCTCGCTATCGGCGATAACATCGCCAACTGCGGCCATTGCGGCGCCATGATGACCACGACCAACAAGCCAATACTGGCCAGCGCTGGCAGGCGCAACCGATGAAAGTCCTGACGAAAACCGCCCGGATTGTACAATCGGGCCTGCCAGGATCGTGCAATCATCAGACTGACCAGAGCCATCAGCATATGCATGGCTCCCATCACTCCACCGAGCACGGGTATCATCAGTTCGTCGAGACGGGCGAGCAATTGCGCCTTGCCTGCCTCATCCAGCTGCAGACCCACTTGCGTCAGCAGCTCCGGCAACATCTCACGAAACGCGCCAGCCATGGCCTGTAATGGCTCGCCGAGCACGACCAGCAATGCCAGGGCGTATACCACGCCAAGCGGCACTGCCAGCAACACCACACGAACCCAGTCGTTGTGCTGACGCAGCACAACGGCCAGACCAGCACTGCCGAGCATGACCAGCAAGGGCGTCAGGTCACCAAGAAAGGACCAGACCAATGCAGGCAACACGCCCCAAGCAAGTATCGGTAACGCTTCCGACAGCCCACGGCGCAGAATCACCAGCGCCAGAGCTGCCGCACTGAACCAGAACAGCAGGGGTATGGCTGCCGCAATCGCTACTGCAATAGTAGCTTCCTTGCGGCCGCGCATGATGTATTCAGCCAGACCACGCATGCCGGTTCAATATCCCCTGATTACGGGTTTGAGCTGCTGCTCAGCGACCGTGACTATCGGTGTAGGGCAGCAGAGCCAGGTAGCGGGCGCGTTTGATAGCGACTGCCAGCTGACGCTGGTATCTGGCTTTTGTACCGGTGATACGGCTGGGTACGATCTTGCCGGTTTCGGTGACATAGGCCTTCAGAGTGTTGAGATCTTTGTAATCGATCTCTTTAACGCCTTCAGCGGTAAAACGGCAGAACTTTCTGCGACGGAAAAAACGTGCCATGGCAGTGTCTCCTTCTAACTGGAATGGGAACCGAAAAACTTACTCGTCGTCGCCGGAATCAGTATCGTCGCTGTCATCAGCGTCTTTACCGGAATCGGTGTCGTCGTCACTGCGCTCACGGCGCTCACGGCGCTCGCCACGACCAGTGTCTTCAGGCTTGAGCATGTCGGACTGTTCGGTAACGGCTTCGTCACGGCGGATGACCATGTTACGGATGACCGCATCGTTGTAACGGAAGTTTTCGGTCAGCTCTTCCAGTGCTTTGGCGCTGCACTCGACGTTGAGCATGATGTAGTGAGCTTTGTGGATCTTGTCGATCGGGTAAGCCAGTTGACGGCGGCCCCAATCTTCCAGGCGGTGAATCTTGCCGCCGTCTTCTTCGATCAGCTTGGTGTAACGCTCAACCATCGCGTTAACCTGCTCACTTTGGTCCGGGTGAACCAGAAAAACGATTTCGTAATGACGCATTTTGTGCTCCTTACGGGTTATAGCCAGCCACCCAAAATGGTCTGGCAAGGAGTAGAACTCAGGTTTGGGGCGGCCATTCTAGGGAAGTGACCTGGAAGTGGCAAGGAAAAGCATCAATCAGGTGGCAAATCGGTGATCTGCCACCCTGCTCATTTGCCTGGAGAGGTAATACTGCGCTGGCGGACCGCCTCGAAAAGACAGACTCCTGCCGCGACCGAGACGTTCAGACTGCTGACCCCACCGGCCATCGGCAGCTTGGCAAGATAGTCGCAATGTTCACGGGTCAACCGGCGCATGCCGGCGCCTTCAGCGCCCATGACAATCACCGTAGGCACTGTCAGATCGACCTGATACATCAGCTGATCTGCCTCACCTGCGGTGCCGACCACCCACAAGCCGCGCTGCTGCAACTGCTTGAGCGTACGGGCCAGGTTGGTCACTGCGACCAGCGGGACGGTTTCGGCAGCGCCGCAGGCCACCTTGCGCACCGTCGGCGACAGGCTCGCCGAGCGATCACGGGGAATGATCACGGCTTGCGCACCCGCCGCATCGGCGCTGCGCAGACAGGCACCCAGGTTGTGTGGGTCGGTAACCCCGTCGAGCACCAACAGCAGCGGCGCGCCCTCCAGATTGTCGAGCATGTGGCCGAGCATATCCTCCGACCACAACTGACTCGGCGTTACTGCGGCAACCACACCCTGATGCACACCGCCATCGGCCAGACGATCAAGATCATCAGGCAACAGGCGGTCAGTGTCGATTGCAGCGCTGGCTGCCAGCTCCAGAACCGCCTGCATGCGAGCATCCAGACGTCCACGCTGAACATTCAGCTTCTTGATACGGCGCGGAGCACGTTCCAGCATGGCCTGCACTGCATGCAGGCCGTATATATATTCCAGATCACTCATGTTCTGTTCACTGCGTTCATTCAGGCTTGCGCTTGCGTGGAGACCGCGGCGGTTTGCCGCCAGGCTTGCGTGGGCTGCCCGGGGCTCGCTTGGCACCCGGATGGGCCAGCGCGGAAGAACCGGTACTCCGCCCCTTGCCGGGCTTGCCTGATCTTGCGGGCTTGCCCGCCCGCGATCCGGATTCACCCGCCTTGCGCGCTTCGCTCAGCAATTTTTCGCGTACTGCCCGGCTGTTATTGGCTTCCGGAGCGGCCGGCCGGTCAGATGCCATTTCGAAGTCGATCTTGCGTTCGTCCAGATCCACCCGCACCACCTGCACACGGATCGAATCCCCGAGCCGGAAGGTCCGCCCTGCCCGCTCGCCTACCAGCGAATGATGCACCGCATCAAAGTTGTAGTAGTCGGCCGGCAGCGCAGTGATATGCACCAGACCTTCGACATAGATATCGGTCAGCTCGACGAACAGACCGAAGCCGGTCACGGCTGTCACCAGACCATCGAAGTTCTCGCCAACACGGTCCTTCATGAACTCGCATTTGAGCCAGCTGGCCACATCGCGAGTGGCCTCGTCGGCACGCCGCTCATTCTGCGAACACTGCTGACCCAGACGCTCCAGCTCCGCCAGATCGTAAGGATAGACGGCTGCCTTGGGCAGCACGCCCGCACCACTACGCTGGACCAGATCCGTCTTCTTGCGCGAGCGGATGACCGAGCGAATCGCCCGATGCACCAGCAGGTCAGGATAGCGACGGATCGGCGACGTGAAGTGCGTATAAGCCTCGTAATTCAGACCGAAGTGACCGGCGTTGTGCGGTGTATACACCGCCTGACTCAAGGAACGCAGCATTACCGTCTGTATCAACTGGGCATCAGGACGATCCTGAACCTTGGCCAACACAGCCGCATAATCTTCCGGCGTAGGGTCGCCTTTCTTGCGGGTCAGCGACAGCCCCATGGAACCGAGAAATTGACGCAGCCGCTCGATCTTCTCCGGCTTGGGCCCATCATGCACCCGGTACAGGCCCGGAATATCCAGCTCCTGCAGGAAGCGCGCAGTGGCCACGTTGGCGCACAACATGCACTCTTCGATGATCTTGTGCGCATCATTGCGGGTCGTCGGCAGAATCTCGGCGACCTTGCGATCCTTGCCGAACAGCATGCGCGTCTCGGTGGTTTCAAAATCAATCGCGCCGCGACCGTGACGGGCCTTGGCCAACGCCTGGTACAGGTCATACAGGTTCTTCAGGTGCGGCAGCACCTCGGCGTATTCCGCGCTCAGCGCCTTGCCTTCGCGGCTACGCGGATTTTCCAGCATGCTGGAGACCTTGTTGTAGGTCAGCCGGGCATGGGAATGAATAACCGCTTCGTAGAACTGGAAGTCGGTGATCTCGCCGCTCTTGGATATGGTCATTTCACAGACCATGGCCAGGCGATCCACATCAGGCATCAGCGAGCAGAGACCATTGGAGATGGCCTCTGGCAGCATCGGAATCACTTCGCTGGGGAAATACACCGAGGTGCCACGCAGCTCGGCTTCCGCATCCAGTGCCGAACCCAGCGGCACATAGTGGGACACATCGGCGATGGCCACATACAACTTCCAGCCACCGGAGAACAATCTCCAACCACTGGCCTTGCGCGGCTCGCAGTACACAGCATCATCGAAATCGCGGGCATCCTCGCCATCAATGGTGACCAGCGGCAGGTGGCGCAAATCCACACGCTTGAGCTTATCCTTCTCAGGCACCTGATCGGACAGGCGCGCAGCCTCATCCAATACTTCCTGCGGCCAGACGCTGGGGATATCGTAGCTGCGCAGAGCCACTTCGATTTCCACACCGGGCGCCATGTAGTCGCCGACCACTTCTATCACTTCACCCTGGGCCTGACGACTCATGGTCGGCCACTGGGTGATCTTCACTTCAACATACTGACCATGCTCCGCGCCGCCGGAGCAGCCGGGCGCAATCAGCACTTCATGATTGATCTTGGCGTTATCCGCCGCCACGTAGCAGATGCCGCCTTCTTCATAGTAGCGACCCACCAGCAATTCATGGGCACGCTCGATGACTTCGACAATCGCACCTTCACTGCGGCCGCGACGATCAACCCCGGTGATGCGGCCCAGTGCACGATCGCCATCGAAGGCAATGCGCATCTGCGACGGCCCGAGGAACAGATCTTCGCTGCCATCATCCGGTACCAGGAAGCCGAAGCCGTCACGGTGACCCTGAACCCGACCGCTGATCAGGTCGAGCTTGTCTACCGGCGCATAAGCGCCCCGTCGGGTATAGATAAGCTGGCCGTCGCGCTCCATGGCACGCAGGCGGCGGCGCAAGGCTTCTATACCATCTTCGTCGTGGAGGCCGAATTCCTGTTGCAACTGTGCCCGTGTTGCCGGCGCACCGCGCTCGGCCAACAGCTTGAGAATGAGTTCTCGGCTGGGAATGGGATTTTCGTATTTCTCTGCTTCACGCTTTGCCGCCGGATCCAGTTCGGTCCAGCTGGCCGAACCAGCAGAGCGCGGGTCGGCAGCATTGCTCGATGCGGGCATCGAGGCTTGAGGTTTGGTCTTTTTCGTCATAGACGCCTATTGAACCGCGAAACGCGATTTCTTGCACCTTATTTCAACTTGGATATTTTTTTTAGCAAACAGGGGTTTACAAGGTTTTACCTGCTGCGTATCATTCGCGCCGTCAACACGACATCGGTTGCACTGCGGGCCAGACAGGTTCAGCATAGCAGAAGAAGTCAGATGACATGCCCAGGTGGTGAAATTGGTAGACACGCTAGCTTCAGGTGCTAGTGGCTTCACGGCCGTGGAAGTTCGAGTCTTCTCCTGGGCACCAATTCTGAAAACCGGACTCAGGTCCGGTTTTTTCAGTTTAAGCAGTGATGCCTTGTCGGCATGATCAACCAGCGCCTAGCAGCAACGGCAATGGAAGATTGAATGACACGCCCAGGTGGTGAAATTGGTAGACACGCTAGCTTCAGGTGCTAGTGGCTTCACGGCCGTGGAAGTTCGAGTCTTCTCCTGGGCACCAATTCAAGAAAAACCGAGCACTCGCTCGGTTTTTTCGTTTCCGGCCTACCCTCCCCGTCAATAACATCTTGTTTTTGCGGCCGACACCCTGTTTACCGCCTCCGCTCTCGTGCGAGAATCATCTCCGCCGCCGCGCAATGCGCATCTTCATGACGGGCCGGGGAAAACCAAAGAATGACAATAGAAATTGCGCTGGTACTGGGCATCGCCCTGGTAGCCATAATCCTGTTCGCCACAGAACGTCTGCGGATCGATGCCGTGGCCCTGCTGGTACTGTCAGCACTGGCCATTCTCGGCCTGGTCAATCCCGACCAGGCGCTGGGCGGCTTCAGCAACCAGGCCACGATCACAGTGGCAGCCATGTTCATTCTTGCGGCCGGGCTGCAGAACAGCGGCGCGCTGTCGGGTATCGGGCGCCTGCTGGGGCAGGCAAAGTCACCCCTGGTTTTTCTACTCATCCTGTTTGGCGTATTGGCCGTCGTCGCCCCTTTCGTCAACAACACTGCCGTGGTGGCCGTGTTCATGCCTTTGGTCATGACCGCCGCCGCCAGCATCGGCATGTCCGCATCCAAGGCGCTCATCCCGCTGTCCTATGTGTCGCAGGTGGCCGGCGTATGCACGCTGGTGGGGACCTCGACCAACCTGCTGGTCAACGCCATGGCCAAGGACCTGGGCCACCCGGGTTTCAGCATGTTCGAGTTCACCCCGCTGGGCTTGATCTGCCTGGGGGTCGGCTGCCTCTACCTGCTGACCGTCGGACGCTGGCTGCTACCGGACACCCGCACCAATGAGCTGGTCGAGCACTATGAGCTGGGCAAGTACATCACCGAATTGCGGGTCATGCCCGACTCCTCCTTGATCGGCACTTCGGTTGGTGAAGCCAAGCTGGGGGAGGAGTTCGGCGTATATGTTCTGGAGCTGCTGCGCGGCGAGGAGAAAGTCTGGTCGCCGCGCTCACAGATTCTGGAGGAAGGTGACGTACTCATTGCCCGTGGGGATTGGTCCAAGCTGGACGAATTGAAAAACCAGACCGGGCTGGAGATCAACCCCGAGTTCAAGCTCAAGGCACGTACCCTTGAGGAAGGCACCCAGCAGGTGTTGACCGAAGTGATGATCGCTCCCCGCTCGCGGGTGATCGGCAGCACCCTGGCCATGCTTGATCGGCGCTGGCAGCACAGCGCCACCGTATTGGCTGTTCACCGGCGCGGCGAAGTACTGCGCAAGCAGTTGAAAGATGTGCGTCTGAGCGTGGGTGACGTACTACTGATGCTCACCCCGGAAACCGAGATGCAAGCCCTGCGCAAAGATAGCAACGTCATAGTGCTGAGCCAGAGAGATGCGGAAAAGCCCATGGGCTGGCGCGCACCCTTTGCGCTGATCACCATGGCACTGGTGATCGGTATTTCAGCTATTGGCTGGGCGCCCATCGCCATCACCTCACTGGTCGGTGCCGTAGCCATGACCCTGGCCGGCTGTCTTGAGGCAGATGAAGTCTATGACGCCATCGACTGGCGCATCATCATCCTGCTGGCCGGTCTGCTACCGCTGGGCGTAGCGATGAGCCAGAGCGGTGCAGCAGAGTTCATCGTTGCCAACACACTTGGCCTGGTCAGCTCATTTGGCCCCCTGGCGGTGCTGGCAGTGCTCTACCTGATGGCATTGCTGCTGACCGAGCTGATGAGCAATGCAGCAACTGCAGTGATTTTGACCCCTATCGGCATGTCGACCGCCAATTTGCTCGGCGTGGACGCCACCCCTTTTCTGATCGCAGTGACCTTCGCCGCCTCCACCAGTTTCGCGACCCCCGTCGGCTACCAGACCAACACCATGGTCTACAACGCCGGCGGCTACAAGTTCACCGACTTCATCAAGGTAGGGCTGCCGCTGAACCTGATTTTCTGGGTATTGGGGGTGATCTTCATTCCGGTGTTCTGGCCGTTCTGAGGTCAGGCAGGCCAGATATCTGCGGCGGGATCGACGCTCACTGACGAGCGAATAGCCGATGCACTCCGGGAAAAGCGCGGCGCCGGAGCGCTATGCAGTGCGCCGTCGATGTCCTGGTAAATACCTCGCGCGGCCATATGCGGATGATGCTGCGCTTCTTCAAGCTCCAGCACCGGCGCAAAGCAGGCGTCGCTGCCTTCCAGCAGATCGCACCACTCATCCCGACTGCGCTGGGCAAACAACCGCACCCAATGCTCAGCCTGAACGGCCTGAGCTTCGCTGTCTGATGCCTGCTGCTGCAACACCTCACCCGCGCCACTGCGCTGCACCAACTCCCGGTAGAACGCCGGCTCCAGCGCGCCCACCGCAATCTGCCGCCCATCGGCGCAGCGATAACATCGGTACCAGGGCGTGGCGCCGCCCAACAGGTTCTGCCCCTGGCGCATATCGATCCGCCCGCTGGGCAACAAGCCACTGAAAAAGGACATCAGCGAAGCGGTACCGTCCACTATGGCGGCGTCCACCACCTGTCCCCGTCCAGACCGCTCGCGCTCCAGCAATGCAGCCAGAATACCGACTGTGAGAAACATCGAGCCACCGCCGAAATCACCCACGAGGTTCAGCGGAGGCACCGCCTCTCCCTGTGCCGGGCCAATGGCAGCCAGCGCCCCGGTCAGCGCAATGTAGTTGATGTCATGCCCAGCGCTCTGGGCCAAGGGACCACTCTGCCCCCATCCCGTCATGCGCCCATAGACCAGTCTGGGGTTGAGCTCGGTCAATACCTCCGGGCCCAATCCGAGGCGCTCCATCACTCCGGGGCGGTAGCCCTCGATCAACACATCGGCACGCTGCGCCAGCTCAAGACAGCGCTGACGCCCCTCCTCGGTACGGATATCGAGAGTTATGCAGGTACGCCCGCGGTCGACCACCGGATTGGGCCAGCCATTGCCGCCGGGGCGCTCAATGCGCAACACATCAGCGCCCATATCCGCCAACTGCATGGCGCAGTGGGGCCCGGGGCCGATACCGGCAAACTCCAGCACCCGCAGACCGGCCAAAGGGCCCTCGCTATGTTCGGTCGTCTCCATGGACACCTCTCACCGAATATCTCTCACTAGCCTGTACGCACTTTTCGTGGCCAATCCCGCTCCCACCAACTCGCTTGTCAAGCCAGCACCCCGTCCTGCTCGACCAAATAGTTGTAATAACGATCGCGCAGCGCCTTCTTGTCGATCTTGCCGGTGGCCGTCAGCGGAATCACATCGATGACCATCTGATCCGGAATCCACCATTTGACGATCTTGCCATCCAGGTGTTGCAGCATGGCCTCGGTAGTCACCTCGACACCGTCATGCGGCTCAACAATCAGCAATGGCCGCTCTTCCCATTTGGGATGATGCACACCGACCACCGCCGCAACGCGCACGCCCGGGCAGGCCACTGCCACGTTTTCGATATCGATCGAACTGACCCATTCACCGCCGGATTTGATCACGTCCTTGGTACGGTCGGTAATGCGCATGAAACCATTTTCATCCAGTGTCGCTATGTCACCGGTGTCGAACCAGCCGTCGGCATCCAGTGCACTGGTCTCGCTGCGAAAATACCGCTCCACGGTCCAGGGCCCACGCACCATCAGCGTGCCGGCGCTCTTTCCGTCGGCCGGCAGACGGCTGCCCTGATCATCGACCACTTTCAGTTCAATCCCGTACTGCAATCGGCCCTGGCGGCTCCAGATCACGTCATTGACCGCGTCTTCGCCGAGTTCTGCCAACTTGGGTGTCGGCGTGGCCACCACACCCAGTGGGCTGGTCTCGGTCATGCCCCACAACTGGCGCACAGCGACCCCATACTTGTTCTGATACTTTTCCGCCATGGCTCGCGGCACGGCCGAACCACCGATGACCAGGTGGGTCAGCTTGCCAGCATTCTCACCGGTGCGTTCAAGGTGATCCAGATACATGGTCCAAATGGTCGGCACGCCACCGGAGAAGGTCACGCCTTCGCTCTGGATCAGCTCCTGCAGACTCTCGCCGTCCATCTTGTCGGCAGGCAGCACGAACTTGCAGCCGTTGATTGCAGCAGCAAATGGCACGCCCCAGGCCGTACCGTGATACAGCGAGGAGCAAGGCATGATGCAATCGAAAGCAGAGAAGTTGAAGGCACTGCTCAGCCCTGCAGCCAGAGCGTGCAGCACGATGGAGCGGTGACTGTAGAGAACGCCCTTGGGATTGCCGGTGGTGCCGGAGGTGTAGCAGAGAATCGCGCCAGCATTCTCATCAAAATTCGGCCAGTCCTGCAGCGACTGCTCCTGAGCCAGTAGCTGTTCGTAGCCCTGCAGCTCGATGCCGGGCAGCTCCGGCAGATCACCGCCGGTAAGCATGATGAAGTGACGGATATTAGTCAGTTGCGGCAGCAGACGCTGCACCAGCTCGGCGAAATTGGGCTCGAACAGCAGCACAGTGCTGCCGGCATGATTAAGGGTATAGGCTATCTGCTCATCGGACAGACGTGGATTACCAGTATGCAAGACAGCCCCGGTACCGGGCACGGCAAAGAACAACTCATAGTGCCTATGGGTATTCCAGGCCAGGGTCGAGACGAAATCCCCCGGCTTGATACCCAGCCGGCGGATCATATTCGCCGCTCGGCCAGCCCGATCCGCCAGTCCCGCGTAGTCATAGCGCCACAGTGGGCCATCCACTTGCCGGGACACAATTTCCCGGTCGCCATGAGCAACGGCCGCATGTTGCAGGATGCTGCTGACCATCAGGGGAAACTGCTGCATGCTGCCTGTCTGGAAATTCTGCATTATTCTACTCCTTGTTTTTGTTATCGAACCGCATGACAGCAGTCAGCTGTGCAGCTGCCGTCGTGATTATCTGTATCGGGAGCTACTGATCTCCCAGATTGCGCGCAATCACCAACCGCTGGATATCACTGGTGCCTTCGTAGATCTGGCATACCCGCACGTCGCGGTAGATGCGCTCCAGAGGGAAGTCTTTCAGGTAACCATAACCGCCCAGGGTCTGGATGGCCGCCGAGCAGACCTTTTCCGCCATTTCCGAGGCGAATAATTTGGCCATGGAGGCTTCTACCAGCGCAGGCTGACCGGCATCGCGCAATGCCGCCGCGTGGTGCACCATCTGCCTGGCCACCGCAATCTGCGTGGCCATGTCGGCCAGACGGAACGCCACCGCCTGATGTTCGGTGAGCGCCTTGCCGAAGGCCTGACGTTCACGCGCGTAATCACGCGCCACTTCGAAGGCTGCCCGCGCCATGCCTACCGCTTGGGCGGCGATACCGATGCGTCCGCCTTCCAGGTTGGCCAAGGCGATGCGATAGCCTTCCCCCTCCTCGCCCAAGCGATTGGCTGCGGAAAGACGCAAGCCATCAAAGGCGATCTGGCAGGTATCCGACGCATGCTGGCCGAGCTTCTCCTCTACCCGCACTACCTCATAGCCAGGGCTGTCGGTCGGCACGATGAACGCGGTAATGCCGCGCTTGCCAGCATCCGGATCGGTTACCGCGAAGACAATCACCGTACCCGCCTCACGGCCCGAGGTAATGAACTGCTTGGCCCCGTCCAGCACATAACTGTCACCATCGCGCCGGGCGCGGGTGCGCAGGGAGCCGGCGTCAGAGCCAGCATGGGGCTCGGTCAGGGCAAAACCACCGATCTGTTCACCGCTCGCCAGTGACGGCAAGAAACGTTGCTTCTGCTCGTCACTGCCGAAGCGCAGAATGGGCGCGCAGCCAACCGAGTTGTGCACACTCATGATGGTCGAGCAGGCACCGTCACCGGCGGCAATCTCTTCCAGCGCCAGGGCATAGGTCAGATAACCGGTATCACAGCCACCCCACTGCTCCGGCACCAGCATACCGAGAAAGCCCAACTGGCCCATTTCCGCCAATGCTTCAGTGGGGAAGCGATGCTCTCGATCCCACTCGGCGGCAAACGGCAACAGCCGTTCGCGAGCGAACTGGCGGGCCACGTCGGCGATTTCACGTTGCTCATCAGTGATCAGCATGTCCGCCTCCTCAGTCGAGCAATTCGATGGCCATGGCCGTGGCTTCGCCACCACCGATACAGATGGCCGCTACGCCGCGGCGCAGCTTTCTGGCCCGTAGCGCACCGAGCAGCGTGACCAGAATGCGGGCGCCGGAGGCACCGATGGGATGCCCCAGGGCACAAGCGCCGCCGTGTACGTTGACCCGCTGCGGGTACAGTCCAAGTTCGCGCACCGCGATCATGCTGACCACTGCGAAAGCCTCGTTGATCTCGAACAGATCCACTTCGTCCAGCGACCAGCCAGTGCGCGCCTGTAGTTTCCGGATGGCACCAATCGGCGCCACTGGAAACAGGCCCGGCTCATCAGCGAAGGCAGCATGCCCACGGATCACTGCCAGCGGTTTCAGTCCACGGCGCTGCGCCTCAGACTGACGCATCAGCAGCAACGCCGCCGCACCATCGGAAATCGAACTGGAGTTGGCAGCCGTGACGGTGCCGCCCTCGCGGAAGGCCGGCTTCAGGGCAGGAATGCGTTCTGGATCGACTTTGAGTGGGGTTTCGTCCGCCTGCACATTCACCGAACGGCGCCCAACCTGGGCAACCACCGGGGTCAGCTCCTCGGCAAACAGGCCCTGTTCTATGGCCACTTTTGCCCGTTGCAGCGACTGCAACGCCCAGGCGTCCTGTTCTTCACGACTGAAGCCATGTTGCTGCGCGCAGTCCTCAGCATACGTGCCCATCAAACGACCCTTGTCATAGGCATCTTCCAGACCATCGAGGAACATATGGTCCAGCATCCGACCATGCCCCATGCGCAACCCCTGGCGAGCGCCATCGAGCAGATAGGGTGCATTGGACATGCTCTCCATCCCACCCGCCACCACCACATCAACACTGCCGGCCAGCAGCAGATCATGGGCGATGATCGCCGTCTGCATGCCCGAGCCGCACATCTTGTTCAGCGTGGTGCAGACGGTGGACTTGGCCAGGCCCGCACCCAGCGCCGCCTGACGTGCCGGCGCTTGCCCCAGACCTGCGGGCAGTACGCAGCCCATCAGCACTTCCTGCACCGCATCGGCCGGCAAACCACTGCGTTCAACCACTGCGCGAATGGCTGCCGAGCCCAGTTCAGGGGCCGGGATACCAGCCAACTCACCCTGCAGCGCACCCATGGGAGTACGGGCACTGCCCACTATGACGATCGGATCCTGTTGCATAAACGCCTCCTCAGCGTGCCGCCATGCGCAGTGCGCCGTCGAGACGGATCACCTCGCCGTTGAGCATGGGGTTTTCGATGATATGGCGCACCAGCGCCGCGTATTCTTCCGGCAGACCCAGCCGCGGTGGGAAAGGCACATCCTTGGCCAGAGAATCACGCACCTGCTGCGTCATACCCGCCATCATGGGCGTCTCGAAGATGCCCGGCGCTATGGTCATCACCCGAATCCCGTGGCGTGCCAGTTCCCGCGCCGCCGGGAGGGTCATGCTGACCACGCCCCCCTTGGAAGCAGCATAGGCAGCCTGCCCGATCTGACCATCATAGGCTGCCACCGACGCGGTATTGATGATCACCCCGCGTTCGCCCTGCTCGTTCGGCTCCCCCTCGGCCATCACCTCGGCAGCCAATCGCAGCATATTGAAAGTGCCCAGCAAGTTGACCCGCAGCGCCCGGTCAAAACTGGCGAGACCATGCGGACCGTTACGCCCGAGAATCTTTTCACCGGGAGCAATACCGGCACAGTTGATCAGGCCGTGCAGCTGGCCAAAATCACGCCGAGCCGCCGCTACTGCTTCTGCGGCCTGCTGTTCGTCGGCGATATCGGCCGCATAACCGCGGGCTTTTTCGCCCAACTCTGTAACCTGTTGCTGCAAGGCGGTCTCATTGAGATCAATCAACGCTACCCTAGCGCCAGCCTCAACCAACAACGCTGCGGTCGCTGCCCCCAAGCCCGAGGCACCACCGGTAATCATGAAGATATTATTGTTCAGTTGCATGGAAGCTCCTGCTCGGCGCGATCAACCGCGCCTTGTCTTTGTCATGATGACATTCTGGTCCGCCGCTGACAGGCCGATCAATGCTCCATTGCTTCAACCTGCCTGACCGTTTTGGACACTGCAGCCAATTCAACCGGTCGCCGGAAAACCGTATGGGAATCATTCCAGATGCAGCTGCAGCATCCAGACAAAGGGGTCAGAAACTCACAAACATCAGCAACTGCGCGTACAGGTTATCGCCTCGCCCGCCGAGCTGCGTTCCGCCTTCCGACGCTGACTTATCCGGGCTGAATAACCCGACCAGCGGAATCAGACTCAGATGCTCAGACAGCGTCCATTCAGCATAAACATCCAGCTCTTGACCAGACAGATCACCCGCATCCCGGTCTCGCGTAGCGAAGTCAAAGGCCGCAAACCCGAGCGTCAGATCGTCCCTCGGACTCAGCAACAGCCCCAGATGATGAACCCTGGCATTGCTGCTGAACGGCCCGCCATAATTGGCCGCCACCTCGCCTTGATACCAGGTGCCGAAGCCGCGCGTGAAACCGTAGAACAAAGGGTCATAGCCCGAGGAGAACTGGCTGTAGCGATAAGTCAATGCGGGCTGCCAGGAACGTTCTGTGAAGGTCCAGCCACCTTCCAGATACCAGGCATTTTCATTACCGGAAGACAGGCGCTGATGGGCATACTCGCCCGACAGAAACAGCTGTTCTACCCCCGCATTACCCTGCCCACGCAAGCTGTAAACCTTCATACCATCACGTTCTTCCAGGCCCAGCGCCTGAGCATAACGCTGATCAGCATCCAGGCCCTTGATGGCCGACAGGCCGACGGTAGCCTTATCGCCGACGTGCTCCAGATTGGCGACGGCCAGCTCCATATCCGCCTGGAAAGGGTTATCGGATTCCAGCCACATCACATCACCACGCCAGCCTTCGGTACCGCCGAGACTGACTATCGCGGTGCGATCAAATGCCGTGCGCCCACCCAGATAATAGGCTCCGCCACGGTCAAACTCATCGCCCAGACCACGCCCCATACTGACCATATCGGTACCGAGAATAAAACCGTCGCCAAGGATAGCGCTCTGCCTGCCAACGGAAAGTACTACCGCATCTTCACCCAGCGCAGAAAACAGCTCGCCGGAACTCCAGCGCACCCAAGCCTGCTCCAGCTCGCTTTCCCGTTCGCTGCCCGTGGAAAAGCCGGCCGCATCACCATCGCCCCAAGTGCCGGAGCTCAGCGCGGTAAGCGCCCCTTCCCAACGACCCAATTGGCTGTGGTAGCCGAAGCTGATGCCGTACTCCAGATAGGCCTCGCGCCAGGACATATCCGTCGCATCGGTGGCCCCGTCCATGTTGTAGCGTTTGTCGCTGTGGAAGATGCCCGCAGCTCCACTGATATCCAGATTCAGATAACCATCGGGACCGGAAACCAGTTCATAGGCGTTCGCGTTACACGCCAGACCAAGGCCAAGAATGACAGGCAGCAGGGATCGCCGCCCAAAGATTTGATCAGTGAGCATGGTAAACCTCTTGTTTTTATAGGATCAGCTACGCCGCTCCGGATGCCCGGAGCGGCGGGTCATCACCGGATGAATATCTGCGGTGTGGTGGTCGACATATCACCACCCGGCAAGGTGATGCTGCCGACTTTCTCCAGAGTTTCCGGATCGTGGATGCCGATATCGTTGAAAGTACCAGCCAGATACAGTTTGTCCCCTGCATGGTTGAAGGCCAGCACATAATAGGTGTGATCCAGCTCCTGGAAATCCAATAGCTCCTGGGTTTCAATGTCGTACTTGGTCAGCCGGTTGAGCACCGCGTACATGACACCAGAGTCCTTCGGCGAGCGTGCACCAGTGAAATACACCTCGGTAAACGGCGCGAAATCCTTGATTTCGATCTTGCACGTCTCCAGATTGATATTGTAGAAACCGAACATGAATTCCGCAGTATCCATATTCTCTGTTTCATCAATGAACTTGGGAGCGGCATAGAGGATGGTGAAATCCCGGCTGACCTGCTGCTTGGGCCAGAGATACAGAACATCCGCTTGACCATAGCCCTTGCGCTCAGCGTCGCGGATACCGATTGCCATTTCGCGCTCGCCAGTCTGCACATCGATCTTGTAGATATTGTCCGCCGCCAAGTACAGAGAGCCGTCATCTGCTGCCTGCATCAGATAAGACTGGCGCGGCGCCGAGAATATGCGAACCGGCTTGGCATCGAGTCCATCACCGGTGTTGTAAATCTGCAGACGGGGATCACCTACAACATAATGGTCGAGGTTTTTCTGCGACGGATTGGCTACGGTGTAGAGCTCCTTGCCATCGGTGCTGACCGCGAAAGAGTACATCGACCGTGCCAATTCCCCCGGCTTCTGCGCCAGAACAGCACGGAAGGACACATCACAGCTGTCCAGCTCAATACCGTAGACGGTGCTGTACCGGTTGCTCAGAACATAGGCACGAGAACCATCGGGGCTGATAATGGGCGTGCCCGGGCCGAACTGATCCGGCAGATCACAACTCTTGTATACCCTGTCTGTGGCAATATCGACCACATGCAGATTGTTCGGGTAATTGGTCACCACCATGTATTCCTGACCGGACTGCAGCGCACGTCCCGCATTGTCGGCGAGGGCTGGAGCGGCCATAACCGTAGCCAGTACCGCACCTGCTACCCATGTTTTCTTGTTGTTCTTCAACATATCGAAATCCTCTAGCCCCAGGCTTACTTGTCGTTGGGGAAAACCGTATCCAGTTTGCGCCAGTCCGTACTGGAGTCGGCGGCTCCCTTGTTCCAATCCGGGTGGGTGCTCATCAGGTCAGGCACCTGAGCTGGCCACCAGCAAGGGTCTGCACAACCATAAAGGTCTGCCTCCATTGGCTGACAAAGCCCGGTGACACCACCGAACACATCCGTCTCCCAGCCCGGATCGACAGTACTGGTACAACCCACGGTGGCATTCATTGCCAGAACTTCCTCAACCTGGTCTTCTACGATGGCCTGCTCGAGCAAGTGCGCTTTATTGTTAACTGCTTTGAGATGTTTCATATCAATGCACCTTCCGCGGAACGATATGATGGGTAATGAATTCGGGATTGCTGTTCATGATCTTGGCGTAGACATCGATGCCGAAATCCACCCAATCACGCAACAGCTCGCAGTAGTGATAGTTAGGATGCTGCGGATCGCCATAACGGGAGTAGCTCTCGTGATAGCAACCTCCCGAGCAAAGATTACGTATGCGGCAGGTCTGGCATCCTGTATTACTACGATCCAGACGTTCTGACAGAAACTCCGTCAACGATGCATTATCAACTTCGCCATGGACGTTACCAAAGGTCGGGAGAGATGATCCGGTAAAGCGGTGGCACAGGTTCAGCTCGCCCTTGTAATCCACCGCTAGCATCTTCAGACCAGCACCACAGGGCAGCGACTTCTTGTGCCCTTCGTGGATATCGGTCAATAGTTGATGGAGATTGGAAAAGCCGATATTTTCCCCCTTCAATGCCGCATCCAGATATCGTCTCCCCAGCGCCTTGAAGTTACCAAACAAGGTCACCAGTTCTGATTCAGTCAGGTTGAAGCTGCTGATATCGCCCGAGGTCACCGGCGCGAAACCCACCTCTGCAAAACCCAGATCATTGATCAAGTGATCCCAGATAGCCTCGACTTCGGTAGTGCCGCGGGTCAGAGTAACTCGAGCTCCCACTGGGCGACTGTCATAACGCGACAACAACATCTCGGCCTTGCGTCGCACTACCTCGTAAGTACCCTGACCACTGACCGTGATCCGGTTCTTGTCATGAATGGCTTTGGGCCCATCCATGCTGATCGATAAACCAAATCGGTGCTGGTTGAGATAATCAACGATATCTTCAGTGAGCATCGTGGCATTGGTGGTCATGATGAAATCCACCTGCTTGCCCAATTCGCCGAACCGCCGCTCGCAATAATCCACCATGTATTCGATCAACGGACGATTGCTCAACGGCTCACCGCCGAAAAACACGACTGAATAACGCTCTTCGTCCGGTGACTGGTCCAGCAGCATTTCCACCGACGCAATAGCCGTCTCAGCGGACATGCGCTTACCTTCGGTAGGCTTATCCAGATCTTCCTTGTAGCAATAGGTGCAACTGAGGTTACAGCCCGTATTGACATTGAGCACGACGGTATTCAACGCCGTTTTACTCACTTTTCCGGTAATGACATCCCCGGTCAGTGGCGATCCATCACTCACCACCTCCAGAGCCACCAGATCCTGCAGCGCTTCATCGACATCTGCAGACAGGAAGCGCCCCAACAACGCAGCGTGAACCTGCTCCGGAGAGTCCGCTCCAGCGCGCAACGCTGTCAGGATGCCGGTCGTCAGCTCATCCTGAGTGAAGAGCGAGCTGGTCGGGATATGAAACAACATCTGTGCCGCATCAACTTCCACCTGATGCAGATTGTGCTCGACGACATTCAATTTGATGCCCATGTGAACTTACCTCGCTGAGTCTGTTGATTCCTACTTGCTTCGCAACTGCTGACGCTCATGGAATCGGCGGTATCACCCAGCGTTGCACTCCCACAATCATCTGGCCTTCGCCCGTCACCGTCTGCTCGCCCTCGGTAATGGTAGCCAGCACCTTGAGGTTGCCGACGTTGTTGGCCATCATCGGCCGTGCCGGGTTGGGGCCTGCATCACCCGGTACAAATACCCCGGTATTGCGGTCCATGGCGCCGGCGAATTTGACATCTTCCAGTTTCTCCGCCTCCTCGTTGAACGGCTCCACTGACCAAATAGCGGGCATAAAGCCGATCCGGTAGGGCGTCTTTCCGTCCTCGCTGATTCCCCAGGCCTCGGCATCGAAGCGCCCCTCGACTTTCGCTGTTGCGCTGCCATTGCCGCCAATCCGCGCCACGGCATAGTCGGGCACCACACGCACCTCATTGATCTGGCGATAGACCGCCAGGGTGACACCGTTGACCTCGCCAACAGCGACATCCCGTGCACCTACGGGCGCATCGGCCGCTACCCGCACCTTCACCCGCATCTGCTCAGCCGAGCTGTCCAACACTTCGAGCACTTCGATGCCCTCGCCCAGCTGCGGTCGGCCGCTCAGCGCATTGCCCAGCAGGGTCAGTTCCTGCTCCTGACCGACCTTCACATATCCAGGCTGCACTGCAATCAGTGCAGGCTCGGTATCAGCTACCGCATGAAAGTCCAAGCCACGCTCATCCCGGTCTCGCTCGAACATGCGGCCAGTCATTTCGGTGCCTACCACACTGAACACCTGGCGCAGGGTGACGCCATCGATGTCGATATTGGCCCGCCACTCGTGACCGTTGTACAACAATGCAGTGCCACTGCCGGTGAA
>JASJKW010000133.1:0-2597 GCA_037621305.1 Pseudomonas sp. | reverse complement strand
CAACACCACCGTAATGACCGAGCAGCACGCCGGCGAGGATAACCAGACTGAACAATCCCCAGACCAGCCAGGCCATGATGGTTAGCTGTTGTAGTGCATGCCCGAAGTCGCTGGCGCGGCGAGTGATCTGGATCAGTCCCTGGATCTGGCCGGTGGCATCGAACAGCGGCAGGAAATGGGAGAACAGGCTGCGCCCGGCGACCCGGCTGAACGCTTCCTGGCCTTCTCCGGTGGCGCGAATGCGATCGGGAATGGTCGTACCGGTCAGGTCGGTTTCGGTGATACCGGCTGAGGCGATGCGGTTTCCATCAACATCGAACACCGACGCCCCATAAACCTCGCCCAGCACGAACACTGACCCCAGAGCCAGCTCCACTGCTTGCATATCGCCTTGGTTCAGGGCGGTGCCGACGGGAATGCTGATGGCGCGGCCAATCAGCTCCAGGTCATTCTTCAGTCGTTGTTCCTGAAACTGGCTGGCCTGACCCAGGCCGAAGCGAATGCCCAGGGCAGTGAGCAGCACTATAGGCAGCACCACGAACAACAGCAGGGTTCGTTGCAGGCCGTTAAGGCGAAGCCGGGATTGAAAGGACGAGATTATGTTCATTTTTGGCCGGGTAATTTTTTCTCATGTGCAGTATGTATACATATTCTCCGTGGCTGAGTACAGAAATCTGCTGCACGGTTTAGTCTTGTTTTTAATATTTCCTTTTTAAATCAATTTCTTGTGGTTTTTTTAGAAAACTGGCATGGATAGTGAAAGGAGTTGATTACTTTTCACAGTAGGAGATGCATCCATGAACAATCTCAAAACACTGACCGCTGCCATCGCTTTTGCCACCTTCGGGATCGGCGCACCTGCCGCTATGGCGCAAGCCGAAGGCGCTGCCCCTGCTCCGCAATACGAACAGGGTCAGCCAGCTGCCGCACCGATCAGCGAAGAGAATCTGAAAAAGTTCGTTGAGGCTGATGCCGATGTTGCAGAACTGCGTGATGAGTTTTCCGAGAAACTGAGCAAGGCGGAAGACCAGGAAGAAGCCCAGAAACTGCAGCTCGAAGCTCAGGAGAAAATGGTCGAAGCCGTACAGGATAGTGATCTGGACGTGCCCACCTATAACGAAATCGCCACTCGCATGCAGACTGACCCAGAACTGCAGCAGCGTGCTGAAAGCCTGAAATAAGGCTGCAGTGAAGTACATGGGGGAACCTTCGGGTTCCCTTTTTTGTGGCTGTTATTCAGCCTGCAGATACTCGGTCCGCGAGCCGAGACCCTCCTTCAGATGCTCGACCAGCTTCCTGACCTTGGGTGACAGATGCCGTTGCTGAGGGTAGAGCGCCCATACCGCGGTATGCGGAGGTTGGTGTTGGGTGAGCAGGGAGCGCAGGGCACCGCTGCGCAGATGCTCCTGCACATAATAGTCAGGCAATTGGCACAGACCGAATCCGCGCAGCGCCGCATCCAGCACCGCTCTGCCACTGTTGCAGCGCCAGTTGCCGTTGATGCGCACGGGGATCTCGCGGCCTGATTCGAGAAAGGTCCAGGTGTCGCCGCTGCCGATCAGGCAATTATGACGGGGCAGTTCCGACAGGCTGTGGGGCGCACCATGGTGGGCAAGATAGGACGGTGCGGCACAGAGGAACATGCGCCGTGGCGCCAGGCGGGTGGCGACCAGTCGAGAGTCCTGTAACCGCCCGAGGCGGATGGCCAGGTCGAACTGACCGTGCAGTAGATCCAGGTTCTGGTTGGTCAAGGACATCTCGACGCGCAATTGCGGATGCTGCTGCATGAAGTCATTGACCAGCGGCATGATGAATTCCTCGCCGTAGGCCACCGAGCAGGTCATGCGCAGCAGCCCCTTGGGTTCGCTGGACAGGTCACTGATGGCCTGCAAGGCTTCATCACGGGCATCCTGCAGGCGTTGGCAATGATGCAGGAAGGTCTGGCCCGCTTCGGTGAGAGTGACCCGGCGGGTGCTCCGGTAGAACAAGCGGGTCTGCAACCTGTCTTCCAGTCGGGCGATCTGGCGGCTGACATGGGAGGAGGAAACACCGAGCTTGTTGGCGGCGCCGCTGAAATGGCCCAGTTCGGCAACCGCGACGAACTCATCCAGTCCGCTCCATTGGCTCATATCCGGCTTTCTCGCATCTATTATCCCTGTATGACAATAATGTTTTGTCTGGCAGCCTATTATCCATACTTGGCTGGTTGACTACACTCTCAGCTGTTATTTCATTCATCTGGAGACGGAGGGTCCCCCATGATCAAGTCCCGCGCCGCTGTGGCATTCGAAGCAGGCAAACCCCTGGAAATCGTTGAAGTGGATGTGGCCCCACCGAAGGCTGGCGAGGTGCTGGTGCGCATCGTCGCTACCGGCGTCTGTCATACCGATGCCTTCACCCTGTCGGGGGATGATCCGGAAGGCGTATTCCCCGCCATCCTCGGCCACGAAGGCGGTGGCATTGTCGAGGCGGTGGGCGAGGGCGTTACTTCGCTGGCAGTCGGTGATCACGTGATTCCGCTGTATACCGCCGAATGTCGCCAGTGCAAATTCTGCACATCCGGCAAGACCAACCTGTGCAGCTCGGTGCGCGCCACC
>JASJKW010000132.1:0-3224 GCA_037621305.1 Pseudomonas sp. | reverse complement strand
ACCTCTTGTGGTCACCGTCGACAGCAAATCAGACGGTACCGGAACTAAAGACGCCATAGCGGGGCAGGGTGACGGTGAATCGGGTTCCCCGCTGTGTTGCTTCATCGATGGGGCTGTCTACGGTGATCTGACCATAATGCTCCTCGATGATCGAGTAGACCAGTGCGAGCCCAAGCCCGGTTCCTGCTCCTGGCTCCTTGGTCGTGAAGAAAGGCTCGAACAGACGATCCTTGAGTTCCTGTTCGATACCGCTGCCCTGATCTTCCACCATCAACAGGATCTGGTGTTCATCCTGAACCGTGCGGATGGTGACGTTGTCACCGCTGCGGCTGGCATCGCGGGCATTGCCCAGCAGGTTGATCAGAACCTGCACCAGACGCTGGCTGTCACCGGCTACCCGGTGGGCGGTATCGCACAGGTTAACATAGTTGACCTCGGGTCCCTTGCGGTTCAGTGACAGAAGATGGATGGCTTCGTTGGTGCAGGACACCAGATCCACCTCATCATTGGTGTTGTTGTGCCGGCTACCGACGTGGGCAAAATTGACCATGGACTGGACAATACGCGATACCCGACGAGTTTGGTCAAGTATGTGTTCGGCGGCTTCCAGGGTCTCGGCCTGGTTGGACTCTTCACGCAGATTCTGCGCCAGACAGGCGATACCGGTGATGGGGTTGCCGATTTCATGGGCTACCCCGGCGGCCAGTCGACCGATGGAGGCCAGGCGTTCGGAGTGGATCAGCTCGTCCTCGAGCATCTGTGTTTCGGTCTGATCCTCGATCAACAGTACCAGACCGCCGCGGGCATTGCCCGGCTCGTCGATCGCTGCCTTGTGCAGGCTCAGCCATTGGGTCTGACCATTGTTGAGCAGCTTCTGTTTGTGCAGATGCGCCGATTCATCATTGACGAAGCGTTCGAGCAGATCATTCCACGGGGCGGGCAGATTTTCCAGCCGGGAGCCGATCACGCTGTCGGCGGCGATACCGGTCAGCTCCTGCAGGGCACGGTTCCACATCAGCACTTCCTTGTCCTCGGCCAGTGAACATACCCCCATCGGCAGATCCTGCAGGGTCTGGCGATGGTAGCGACGCAGCGCGTCCAGTTCCGCAGCCAGGCCGGTCAACCGTGAGTGATAGTCCTCCAGGCGATTCTCGATGAAGTGGATGTCTTCAGTGACGTATCCGTTACGGGCCAGTTTGAAGGGCAGGAAGGTCTCGATCATCTCCTGGGCCACCGCCGGCCCCATCAGTCCGGAAAGGTTGGCTTCCAGCCGATCGCGCAGGCGCCGCAGGGCATAGGGGCGACGCTCGTCAAAGCGCAGTTTGAGATCGCGCAGTGCCTGCTCGACTTCCTGCTGTGCCGCCTTGTTGCCCAAAGGCTTGGCCAGCTGTTGTGCAAACTCCTGGGGTGAGCTGGCAACCAGCTCCATGCGTTGTGGCCTTCTGACGTTGTCCACCAGGCAGGCTTCCGCTGCGCTGACTTCATCGGTCGGGCGTTGGGTAAACAGCGAAATCAATGTGAAGACCACGATGTTGGTCGTCAATGACACTATGGCGGAAACATGCCAGGACTCGGCGTCCAGCGTCAGTTGCAATCCTGCTATGTGCAGGGTCTCGATGCCGGTGATCATCGGCAACAGCAGGGTCAGCGTCCAGATGGTCATGCCGGCGATCAGTCCGCCGATGAAACCGCGATGATTGGCCTGTTGCCAAT
Organism: Pseudomonas sp.; assembly: GCA_037621305.1. Classification (GTDB taxonomy): domain Bacteria; phylum Pseudomonadota; class Gammaproteobacteria; order Pseudomonadales; family Pseudomonadaceae; genus Halopseudomonas. The sequence goes on along the minus strand of JASJKW010000132.1, from coordinate 1,511 downwards.
ACAGGACGGACAAGGCGCCGGGCAGAAACTGCACGGTAGCCACGAAGGAAGTGATGCCCAGGTTGGACAGGTGTTGATCGGTACCCAGCAATCGATAGAAGCCGTAACTGGCCATGATGATCGCGGCAATCAGACCGCGTCGCGTCCATAGCAGCCAGCGGTAGATATTGTTGTCGGCGCTTGGCTGATAGACCGGCAGGACCATATGGTTGAGCACCATGCCCGACAGCGCCAGCGTCACCACTATGATCAGGCCGCTGGCGGCGGAAATACCGCCGATGAAGGCGACCAGTGTCAGCCAGTCGGCGCCGGCGGCGACGCCGAGGCCCAGGGTGTAGTACTCGGCATTGGTCGGTACATTGAGGTACAGGCCGGCCCAGAGAATCGGTGGTACCGCCAGGCTCATGAGCAACAGGAACAGGGGTAGCCCCCAGCTGGCCGAGCTCAATGCTCTGGGGTTCAGGTTTTCGGTGAATGCCATGTGGTACATGTGTGGCATGACAATCGCTGCGGCAAAGAACACCAGCAACAGGGTGCGCCATGGCCCCTCCTGCAATGGGCTGTGCAGCGTCTTCAAGGCTTCCTGATTATGGCTCAGCCACAGCTCCAGGCCGGCTGGCCCTTCAAACACCACGAACAGCGCATACAGGCCGACCGCGGACAGACACACCAGCTTGACCAGCGACTCGAAGGCAATGGCGAATACCAGTCCTTCGTGCTTTTCCCGGGCCGAGATATGCCGGGCGCCGAACAGGATGGCGAACAGGATGATCAGCAGACAGAAGCCCAGTGCTACCGGGCGCTGGCGTGGGTCGTGGGTCAGTATCTGCACCGAGTCGGCGACTGCCTGAATCTGCAGTGCCAGCAGCGGCAGCATGCTCAGCAGCATGAAGACGGTGGTCAGGGTGCCGGCCCAGGTGCTGCGAAAGCGGAAGGCGAACAGGTCCGCCAGGGATGACAGCTGATAGGTGCGGGTTATTCGCAGAATGGGATTGAGCAGCACCGGTGCCAACAGAAAAGCGCCGCATACGCCCAGATAATAGGTCAGGAAGCCGTAGCCGTACTGATAGGCCAGGCCGACCGTGCCATAGAAAGCCCAGGCACTGGCATATACGCCGATCGACAGGGTGTAGACCAACGGGTGGCGCACCAGCGCCGCTGGCACCAGGCCGCGCTCGGTGGCCCAGGCCACGCTGAACAGGATGATCAGGTAGGCCACGCTGAGCAGTATCAGCAGACTCAGTTCAAAGCTCATCGGTATCCCTTGGGCTCTGCAGCAGCATGCCGGCAATGATCAGGATCAGCCACAGCACATAGGGGCGATACCAGGCACCCATGGGCTCGATCCACCAATCCATGATGGCCGGAGAGAACAGGTAGATGCCGATGACCAGCAACAGTACCAGGCGGTAAATATACATGAGGAACACCCTTGGACAGTGCAGCGATGGTAATCATGCGCGGTTGGGTTGTCACCCCGAGGACGTTCAGATTGTTGGGTCCAGAATCTG
>JASJKW010000131.1:0-4135 GCA_037621305.1 Pseudomonas sp. | reverse complement strand
TCAGCAATCTGCATACGCTTGCGGCCTTCGAACGGGAATGGCTTGGTGACGACAGCCACGGTCAGGATGCCCATTTCCCGTGCCACTTCGGCAATGATGGGCGCAGCGCCGGTACCGGTACCGCCGCCCATGCCGGCGGTGATGAACACCATATCCGAGCCTTGCAGCACTTCAGCGATACGCTCGCGGTCTTCGATAGCCGCTTCACGGCCGATCAGCGGGTTAGCGCCGGCGCCCAGCCCCTTGGTCACCGCGGAGCCCAGCTGCAGCACGGTACGCGCCGTCATGTTCTTCAATGCCTGAGCATCGGTATTGGCGCAGATGAAATCCACACCTTCTACGTTGTTGATCACCATGTGCTGCAGGGCGTTGCCACCACCACCGCCGACACCGACGACCTTGATCACTGCGTTTTGCGGGAGGTTATCAATTAATTCAAACATGGTTCCATCTCCTCGAGTTTGACACTCGTCTTGTTGCGTCTGGTTTCGTTTCGTTCTGTTGCCGCTCCGGATTACCCGGATGCCCGCTTATGCGGGTCTGTTAAAAATTCCCCTTGAACCACCGCTTCACTTTTATCAGCGGTGACTCCCTGCTCTGCTCCGAACTGCTGTGATTGCCGTCGGCATGGTGTTTCATGCCGTAGTGCAGCAACCCGACTCCGGTGGAGTAGATGGGGTTGCGCACCACGTCAGCCAGTCCCTTGAATTCCTGCGGTACGCCCAGGCGCACCGGCATGTGGAATATCTCTTCAGCCAGCTCGACGGCACCTTCCATCTTGGCGGTGCCGCCGGTCAGTACGATGCCGGCTGGAATCATGTCTTCGTAACCTGACCGGCGCAGCTCGGCCTGGATCAGGGTGAACAACTCGTCGTAACGTGGCTCGACCACTTCCGCCAGTGCCTGTCGTGACAGGTCGCGCGGCGGACGTTCACCCACGCTGGGGACCTTGATGGTCTCTTCCGGGCCGGCCAGTTTTGCCAGCGCACAGGCGTAGCGAATCTTGATTTCCTCGGCATACTGGGTCGGCGTACGCAGAGCCATGGCGATGTCATTGGTGACCTGATCACCGGCAATCGGAATGACCGCGGTGTGGCGGATGGCGCCCTCGGTGAAAATGGCGATATCGGTGGTGCCACCGCCGACATCGACCATGCACACACCCAGTTCCTTCTCGTCCTCGGTCAACACCGAATAGCTGGAGGCCAGCTGCTCGAGAATCACGTCTTCGACTTCCAGGCCGCAGCGACGGATGCATTTCTCGATGTTCTGCACTGCATTCATGGCGCAGGTAACCAGGTGCACCTTGGCTTCCAGACGTACACCGGACATGCCTCGGGGTTCGCGCACACCTTCCTGGTTATCGATCACGTATTCCTGCGGCAGGATGTGCAGCACCTTCTGGTCAGCGGGAATGGCGACCGCCTGAGCAGCATCCAGTACGCGCTCGATATCGGCCTGCACCACTTCACCTTCACGAATGGCAACGATGCCGTGGGAGTTCAGGCTGCGGATATGGTTGCCAGCGATACCGGCAAACACCGAATGGATCTGGCAGCCAGCCATCAGCTCGGCTTCTTCGATGGCACGCTGAATGGATTGCACGGTGGATTCGATATTCACCACCACGCCCTTCTTCATGCCGCGGGATGGATGCGAGCCGATACCGACAATCTCGAGTTGACCGTCTGCACCTATCTCGCCGACCAGAGCGACCACCTTGGAGGTGCCGATGTCCAGCCCGACGATCATCCTGCTACCCAGCTTGCTTGCCATGATTACTCGTTACTCCCCGTTTGAACCGTTGCAGGCTCGCGCCATGCCACTGCCATACCATTGCTGTAGCGCAGATCGACCCGCGCTATGAGTTCACGGCGCTCCGACAACATCAGTTTGTCGATGGTCAGAAACCGCTGCATTTTTTCCACTACATCGCCCTGCCCCAGCAGGATCTCGATACCGTCACGGGTAGTCAGAAACCAGCTACCACGATCACGCAGTTCCAGCTGTGCCACACCATGCCCGTAAGGTCGCAGCAGGCGATTGAACTGCTGATAGGTCTGCATTACCCGGCGCTTGGCGCGTTCCGGCCCATTCAGCAGAGGCAGACCCTCGAACCGATTGACCTGATCGGGGGCAAACGCAAAACCCGCGTTGTTCAGCAGCGCCGAATCACCCCAGCGCGCCACCGGCATATGCTCGTCCAGCGTGATGACCAGCTGATCTGGCCAGACGCGGGTGACTGCCGCGCTGGCTACCCAGGGCATGGCCAGCAGATCAGCGCGCAAAGCTTGCAGGTCGAGGGTCAGCAGGCTGTCATTCAGATAAGGCTCTACGCGCTGATGCACCGAATCACGGTCTATGTACTGCAGGTCACCTTCGACACTGATCAGACTGATAGGTCGCTGCGCCAATGGCTGCAGGCGGGTCGCCAGCTCGTACAGTCCCATCCCCAGCATCACCAGCAGCAAGGGCCAGAGCAAATGTTGCATTCGACGCCGAGCATCACTCAGCGACGGCAGCGTCAGGCGTGACCAGCTGCGCGGAGCCGCTGGGGTCACGCGTACGGCGCCACGGTTCGGCGTGTTGCGCCGTCCCGCAGCCTTGCCTGCGCGTTGATCCCGAATCAGCACTCCCAGCATGCTCGTCAGCTCCCGTAGATCAGTAACGGGCACTGGCGAGGATCGCCAGTACCAGATCGGTGAATGTCAGTCCTGCGGCAGCCGCGGCCATGGGCACCAGACTATGGTCGGTCATCCCCGGCGAGGTATTGACCTCCAGCAGATAGAAATTGCCGTCGCTGTCCTGCATCAGGTCGACCCGCCCCCAGCCATGGCAGCCGACCGCATTGAATGCCTGCAGACACAGCTCGGCGAGTTCCGCCTCGCGCTCCGGTGGCAGGCCGCAAGGGCACTGATACTGAGTGTCAGTCGCCAGATACTTGGCCTGATAGTCATAGAAGATGTTCGGTGTGCTCAGACGAATGGCCGGCAATACCTTGCCATTCAGGATGGCAACGGTGAACTCGGCACCGGTGACCCACTGCTCGACCAGTGCGACGTCGTCATACTTGCGCGCATCCTGCCAAGCCTGCTGCAGTTCGGCGAGGCTGTTCACCTTGGCCATGCCGATGCTCGAGCCTTCATGGATCGGCTTGATGATCAACGGCGTGCCGAGTCGCTCGACCACAGCAGCGCATTCCTGCTCGTCGCGCAGGACCGCATAGGCCGGTGTCGGCAAGCCGAGGCGCTGCCACACCTGCTTGGTGCGCAGCTTGTCCAGACCGAGCGCCGAGGCCATCACACCACTACCGGTGTAGGGCAGTTTCAGGCATTCCAGCATCCCCTGCAGGCTGCCGTCTTCGCCGCCACGTCCGTGCAACGCAATGAACACGCGGTCGGGACGATCGGCAATCAGTCGCTCGGCCAGATCGTCGCCAGCATCGATCCCAAAGGCATCCACACCGGCCGCCTGCAGTGCCGACAGCACCGCCGCGCCGGATTTCAACGATACCTCCCGCTCGGCAGAAGTGCCGCCGTACAGGACGGCTACGCGCCCAAAGGCTTTAACGTCGACCATTACGCCTGATCTCCTTTCTGTTCGTTGCCCAACCTGGTCAGCGCCTGCGCCAGCTGCGATGCCAGGCCGCCGATATCACCCGCGCCTTGCGTCAGCAGAATGTCGCCCGGCTGCAATACGGCCTTGAGCAGCGGCATGAGGTCCGCATCACGCTCGACATACAGCGGATCAATCTGCCCACGCAGACGGATGCTGCGGCACAGATGCTTGCTGTCCGCACCCGGTACCGGCTCCTCGCCAGCGGGGTAGACTTCCATCAGCAACAGCACGTTGGTTTCGCCCAGCACCTGCACGAAGTCCTCGTACAGATCACGGGTCCGCGAATAGCGATGCGGCTGATACACCATGACCAACCGGCGTTCCGGCCAGCCGCCACGCACCGCCTTGATCACCGCAGCGACTTCACGGGGATGGTGGCCGTAGTCATCCACCAGCATGACGTCGCCGTCATCGCCCAGCGGGAAGTTGCCATGCACCTGGAAGCGACGGCCAACTCCTTCGAAACCGGTCAGGCCCTTGACGATGGCCTCATCACTGACACCTTCATCAGCGGTGA
>JASJKW010000130.1:0-5970 GCA_037621305.1 Pseudomonas sp. | reverse complement strand
GATGGAGGATCTGCTGCTCGGGCTGGGGGCCGTCTCGGTGACGTTCATGGACGCCGAGGATCAACCGATCTTCGAACCCGACCTGGGTACAACCCCACTGTGGTCACACACTCATCTATTAGCGCTGTTTGAAGCCGATGCCGATCAACAGGTGCTGCTCGATCAACTCCAGCAGATCTGGCCGGGCACACTACCTGAGCACCAGCTCGAAGAAATCGCCGATCAGGACTGGGAACGCAGCTGGATGGACAACTTCAAGCCGATGCGCTTCGGCCGTCGCTTGTGGATTGTGCCCAGCTGGCATGAGGCGCCGGAGCCCGATGCGGTGAATCTGCTGCTCGATCCCGGTCTGGCTTTCGGTACCGGTACCCACCCGACCACCGCTCTGTGTCTGGAATGGCTGGATGGCCAGGCGCTCGACGGTCTGCAGGTAATCGACTTCGGTTGTGGCTCCGGCATTCTCGCTATTGCCGCTCTGCTGCTCGGCGCCGAGTGCGTGGTCGGTACCGACATCGACCCTCAGGCACTGGAAGCATCCCGTGACAATGCCCAGCGCAACCAGCTGGACGACGCACGCTTCCCGCTGTTCCTGCCCGAAGCCATGCCGGCCACCCCGGCTGACATGCTGGTGGCCAATATTCTCGCCGGCCCGCTGGTCAGTCTGGCTCCTCAGTTGACCAGCCTGGTCAAACCCGGCGGCCGCATTGCCCTGTCCGGCATTCTCGCCGAGCAGACCGAGGACATTCTCGCCGCCTACCGTGGTGCTTTCGAGCTGGACCCGGTCGCGGACAAGGATGGCTGGATCCGCGTCAGCGGTGTACGTCGCGACGTGGCGCTCTGATCAGCTTGCGGGCACAATATCGCGATTGCCGCACCGCGACGTGCGTTCATTATTAAGGATGTCTGTTTCACATGAGTGAGCTGCTGGTCACGCAATGCCCCTATTGTCAGACCCGCTTCCGGCTAACACCGGAGCAGCTGCTGGTGGCTGCCGGCAATGTGCGCTGTGGCGCCTGCCTTGAAGTGTTCAATGCGAGCGAGGCCGCAGTGACCGAACCACCGGCAGCGCCGACTGCAAAACCGGAGCCGCCAGCTCCAGCACCGAGCTCAGCATTACTGCATGACGACCTGGACGAACCGGATCTGCAGGCACTTGGATTGGACGAGTCGATCATCGATGAGATCAATCCCTGCGGCATGACCGGTCACCGGAAAACTGACCTGGAAGCAGTGTCGATTGGGCCAGATGATGATACCGCTGCGGATCTTGCCAGCGAATCGATCATTGAGGCTCAGGGGCCGTTATCCTCGAGGAGGATCGAGACAGACTCCCCGCAAACACCGTCAACCGAGAGCTTCAGCGACCTGCATGAAGACTTTCTGGCCACTCCCCCTGCGCAGGATTTCGGCCCCGACTTCGATCACAACCGATCGGGCATTCGGAACCTGCGACCAGTGGATGACGACTACACCGACCACGGCATATTGCGCCGCGACCGCCCCACCGGTACAAGTGAGCAATCCGCAGAAACGTCAGCCAGTGAACAGGCCGACGGCGAACCGACAATCGACGACGAACATATCGACAACGACCGTCGGGAACCACTGATCAGCCCTTTGTTGTTACCGGAACTGTTCGACGAGTCGCTGCTGGAAGAAGCGCCCACCCGGCGCCCCCAGCGCCCCTGGTTGTGGGGTACCCTTTGTCTGCTGGCCCTGCTGGCTTTGTCGGCGCAGTTTTTCTATTACAATTTCGACGCTCTGGCGCGTGACCAGCGCAGTCGCGCGCTGCTGGAAAACCTGTGTTTCATTGCCCAGTGTGAGCTGCCGGCACGGGTGGATATCAGCCGCATCCGCAGCGCCAATCTGCTGGTACGCCAGCATCCGGAGTTCCCCAACGCCCTGGCCATCGATGTGATTCTGTATAACCGCGCCGATTTCGAGCAACCCTTCCCGGTATTGCAGATGCAGTTCACCGACGCCGGTGGCCGCGACATCGCCAGTCGGCGTTTCCGTCCGGAAGAATACCTGGCCGGCGAACTGGCCGGCGTGCGTTTGATGCCGCCGCAAACGCCGATTCATGTAGGCCTGAGCATGCTCGACCCCGGCCCCCAGGCCAATGGCTACAGTCTCGAGTTCATCAGCCCCTGACCAGACGCTGAATGTCCGGCAACGGGTCAGCTGACCAGTTGATCAAATATCAGCCAAAACAGACTTTATATGGTCACGGGTAGCAGGTATGATAGCGGCCCTCTTCACTTTTCTGACCCTGCCCGAACACGTCCTGCTGTTTTGGGGCGCACACCATTGACCACAAAGTACAGGGATGGACATGCAGTGATCAGTATCGGATCTTTTCAGCTAACCAGCCCCGTCATCCTGGCCCCCATGGCCGGCGTGACCGATCGCCCGTTCCGGACCATGTGCCGGCAGCTGGGTGCCGGGCTGGTGGTGTCGGAAATGGTCACCAGCGATACCCGCCTCTGGCATAGCCGAAAATCCCGTCAGCGCCTCGATCACCGTGGTGAACCAGACCCGCGTTCAGTACAGATCGCCGGTGGTGATCCCCAGATGATGGCTGACGCCGCGCGCATGAATCGCGACAACGGCGCGCAGATCATCGATATCAATATGGGTTGCCCGGCCAAGAAGGTATGCAACAAGGCCGCCGGCTCCGCCCTGTTGCGTGATGAGCGTCTGGTGACCGAGATCATCGAAGCCGTGGTCGGCGCCGTGGATATTCCCGTGACGCTGAAAATCCGCACGGGCTGGGACCCGGACAACCGCAACGGTGTCACCATTGCACGCATCGCCGAGCAGAGCGGTATTCAGGCACTTGCCGTGCATGGTCGCACCCGCAGCGAGTTGTACACCGGCGAGGCCGAGTACGACACCATTGCCGAGATCCGTCAGGCCATCTCCATTCCGCTGTTCGCCAATGGCGACATCGACTCCCCGGAAAAAGCCCGACAGGTCCTCGACCATACCGGTGCCGACGCGGTGATGATCGGCCGCGCTGCCCAGCGCCGCCCCTGGATCTTCCGTGATATCGATCACTACCTGCGTCACGGTGAACATCTGCCTGCGCCCGGACTGGCGTGGCAACAATCCCTGTTGCTGACCCATCTCGACGCCCTGCAGGAATTTTATGGTTTGGAACAAGGCGTACGCATCGCGCGCAAGCATGTCGGCTGGCAACTGCAGTCGCTGCCCGGTGCTGAGGAGTTTCGCCGCCATTTCAACCGCATGGATTGCGGAGTGCAACAACGCCAGGAAATACAACACTTCTTCAACCGCTTGATGGACGGAGGCCTCGCGGCATGAATCAACTGAATACTTCCCAGATTGACGGAAACCTACCCGTGAGCGAGACCCCTGAAGCTGACCTATCCTGCCGCCCGAACGACCCCCTGGCCGGGTCGCGGACACTGCGTGACAGTGTCGAGCAAGCGCTGCACAACTATTTCGAGCATCTGGACGGCCAGGACGTCACCGACGTCTACAACATGGTGCTGGCGGAAATCGAAGCGCCACTGTTGGAAAGCGTGATGGATTATGTGCGCGGCAATCAGACCCGGGCTTCCGAAGTGCTCGGCCTGAATCGCGGCACGCTGCGTAAGAAGCTCAAGCAATACGGACTGCTCTGACCCTTTTTAATCAACTGTAATTGGAAGCAAAATGACCGACCAAACCACCCGCCTGCCGGTACGCCGCGCACTGATCAGTGTTTCCGACAAAACCGGTATCGTCGACTTCGCCCGCGAGCTCAGCGCTCAGGGTGTAGAAATCCTGTCCACCGGCGGCACCTACAAGTTGCTGCGGGATAACGCCATCAATGCAGTGGAAGTCGCCGACTACACCGGTTTTCCGGAAATGATGGACGGGCGGGTGAAAACGCTGCATCCGAAGATTCACGGCGGCATTCTGGGACGTCGTGATCTGGATAGCGCGGTCATGGCTGAACACGGCATCCAGCCGATCGACATGGTGGTGGTCAATCTCTATCCCTTCGCTGCCACCGTGGCCAAGCCCGGCTGCAGCCTGCCCGACGCCATCGAGAACATCGACATCGGCGGCCCGACCATGGTCCGCTCGGCAGCCAAGAACCACAAGGATGTCGCCATTGTGGTCAATGCCGGTGATTACGGCAGCATTCTCAGCAGCCTCAAGGAAGGCGGTCTGAGCTACGCTCAGCGCTTCGATCTGGCGCTCAAGGCATTCGAGCATACCGCCGCCTATGACGGTATGATCGCCAACTACCTGGGCACTATCGACCAGAACCGCGATACGCTCAGCACCGAAGACCGCGCTGCCTTCCCGCGCACCTTCAACAGCCAGTTCATCAAGGCCCAGGACATGCGCTACGGGGAAAACCCGCACCAGGCCGCTGCCTTCTATCGGGAAGCCGCGCCGGCCGAGGCCTGCATTGCCACTGCGACCCAACTGCAGGGCAAGGAACTGTCCTACAACAACGTCGCCGACACCGATGCCGCGCTGGAATGCGTGAAAAGCTTCAGCAAACCGGCCTGCGTCATCGTCAAGCACGCCAATCCCTGCGGTGTGGCCGTTGTTCCGGAGAACGAGGGCGGCATTCGCAAGGCCTATGAACTGGCCTTTGCCACCGACAGCGAATCGGCCTTCGGCGGCATCATCGCCTTCAACCGCGAACTGGACGCCGACACGGCCAAAGCCATCGTCGAGCGCCAGTTTGTTGAAGTGATCATTGCGCCCAGCGTCAGCACCGAGGCGCGTGAAGTGATTGCCGCCAAAGCCAATGTGCGCCTGCTCGAATGCGGTCAGTGGCCAGCCGAACGCATTCAGGATCTGGACTACAAGCGCGTCAACGGCGGCCTACTGGTGCAGAGCCGGGATACCGGCATGATCACCGAAGCTGATCTCAAGGTGGTCACCAAGCGCGCGCCAACTGAAAAAGAGATTCACGACCTGATCTTTGCCTGGAAAGTGGCCAAGTTCGTCAAGTCCAACGCTATCGTCTATGCCAGCAACCGCCAGACCATAGGTGTTGGCGCCGGCCAGATGAGCCGCGTCAACTCCGCTCGCATCGCCGCCATCAAGGCTGAGCATGCCGGTCTGCAGGTTGAAGGCGCAGTCATGGCTTCCGATGCTTTCTTCCCGTTCCGTGACGGGATCGACAATGCCGCTGCCGTGGGTATCCGCGCGGTCATTCAGCCCGGCGGCTCCATGCGCGATCAGGAAGTAATCGATGCAGCCGATGAAGCTGGTATCGCCATGGTGTTCACCGGCATGCGCCACTTCCGCCACTGAGTAGGGTTACGGTCGCGCTGAAGCCGCATCTGCCGGCTCCAGCGCGACCTTGTTTCGAGTTATTGGCGAACACCCCAAATGCAATTTTGAGGTATACAGAATGAATGTTTTGATTATCGGCAGTGGCGGACGTGAGCATGCGCTGGCGTGGAAAGTGGCACAGGATGAGCGCGTCGAGAAGGTCTTCGTAGCCCCCGGCAATGCCGGCACGGCGATCGAGGCCAAATGCGAGAACGTCGCCATTGATGTGCTGGAACTGGACAAGCTGGCGGACTTTGCTACTGCCAATGACGCACTGACCATTGTCGGCCCGGAAGCGCCGCTGGTAGCGGGTGTGGTAGATCTGTTCCGCGAGCGCGGCCTGAAGTGTTATGGCCCCACAGCCGGCGCAGCACAGCTGGAAGGCTCCAAGGCTTTCACCAAGGACTTCCTGGCGCGCCATGCGATTCCCTCCGCCGATTACGCCAACTTCACCGAGGTTGAACCGGCCCTGGCCTACCTGCGCGAGAAAGGCGCCCCCATCGTCATCAAGGCGGATGGTCTGGCGGCCGGCAAGGGTGTGATCGTGGCCATGACGCTGGAAGAAGCCGAAGCAGCAGTCACCGACATGCTGGCCGGCAATGCCTTCGGCGAAGCTGGCTCACGTGTAGTCATCGAAGAGTTTCTGGATGGCGAAGAAGCCAG
>JASJKW010000129.1:0-4233 GCA_037621305.1 Pseudomonas sp. | reverse complement strand
GCCAGCAGCGGGTGCGCCGGGTTGATCTCAAGGATCGGCTTGCTTTCCGGCGCCTTCTGGCCGGTCGCTTCGAGGATCTTGCGCATCTGCAGACCCATGCCGTCCTCGGTCACCACCAGGACCGCAGGGGAATCGGTCAGACGATGGGACACCTTGACCTCATCCACCTCGTCCTTGAGCACATCCTTGACGCGCTGTACCAGGTCCGCCTTGGCCTTGGCCACTTCGTCCTGCGCTTGCTTGTCTTCTTCGCCTTCCAGCTGACCCAGATCCAGGTCACCACGCGCCACATCGACAAACTGCTTGCCCTTGTACTCGCTCAGGTGGCTCATCAGCCACTCATCGATACGGTCGGTCAGCAGCAGCACTTCGATACCTTTCTTGCGGAAGATCTCCAGGTGCGGGCTGTTCTTCACCTGGCTGTAGCGCTCGCCGGTGAGGTAGTAGATCTTGTCCTGACCTTCCTGCATACGCTCGATGTAGGCGTCCAGGCCAACCACTTCACTGTCGTCGTTCTGCGCAGTGGAAGCAAAGCGCAGCAGGCCGGCAATCTTCTCGCGGTTGGCAAAGTCTTCTGCCGGACCTTCCTTCAGGACGCTACCGAAAGCATTCCAGAAGCTGGCATATTTTTCGGCATCCTTCTTGGCCAGTTTCTCCAACATGTCGAGCACTCGCTTGGTCAATGCCGACTTCATGCTGTCGATGGCCGGATCCTTCTGCAGGATCTCGCGCGAGACGTTCAGCGACAGGTCGTTGGAGTCGACCACGCCCTTGATGAAGCGCAGGTACAGCGGCAGGAACTGTTCGGCGTCGTCCATGATGAAGACGCGCTGCACGTACAGTTTCAGACCGCGCGGTGCTTCGCGCTGGTACAGATCAAAGGGGGCACGAGCAGGCACGTACAGCAGACTGGTGTATTCCAGCTTGCCTTCGACCTTGTTGTGGCTCCAGCTCAGCGGGTTGTCGAAGTCGTGCGAGACATGCTTGTAGAACTCCTGATACTCCTCATCCTTCACCTCGGTACGCGAACGGGTCCATAGCGCACTGGCGCGGTTGACGCTCTCCCATTCCGGCTCGGCAGGCTGCTGCTCTTCACCCGTATGCTGCTTGGGCAGCTCGATCGGCAGGGAGATATGGTCAGAGTATTTCTTGATGACGTTGCGCAGACGCCAGCCATCGGCAAACTCGCTTTCATCCGCCTTCAGATGCAGGACGATGCGAGTACCGCGCTCGGGTTTGTCGATGTTCTCGATGGTGAAGTCGCCCTCGCCCGCCGATTCCCAGCGCACCCCTTCGGCGGCATCAGCGCCGGCACGACGGGTAAACACCTCGACCTTGTCTGCAACGATGAAGGCACTGTAGAAACCCACACCGAACTGACCGATCAGACTGGCGTCCTTCTTCTGGTCACCTGTCAGCTGCTGCATGAAAGCGGCGGTGCCCGACTTGGCGATGGTACCCAGATGGCTGATCACTTCTTCGCGGGACATGCCGATACCATTGTCCTCGATGGTCAGGGTATTGGCTTGTTCGTCGGCGCTGATGCGAATCCGCAGATTGGGCTCGTCTTCCAGCAGTTCAGGCTTGGCGATGGCTTCGAAACGCAATTTGTCCGAGGCATCCGAGGCATTGGAAATCAGCTCGCGGAGAAAAATCTCCTTGTTCGAGTACATCGAGTGGATCATCAGGTGCAGCAGTTGCTTCACCTCAGTCTGAAATCCAAGCGTTTCCTTTTGGGCTTCCACGGTCATGTTTGCAGTATCTCCATGTTTCACAAGGGACTTTGCCCGACACTCGCGGGCGGATGAGTCCTTGATGGGGACACTGCGGGACAATTTCAAGGCGCAACTCAGAGGTCGTTGCGCGCCTCGATCTTGCGGATGTCCAGCATGTGGAAGTGCAACTCGATCTGATGCGGCCCCCGGGCCTGCGCCAGGATCAATCGCTCTTCCTCGCTGAGCTCTTTGAAAATGCCCAGATGGGTGCGACCAGACCAGGTCGTCAAGCGCACTCTGGATCCAGTAAACAGTTGCGGCTCGTCCATCACGGCCAACAGACTCAACTCCTGCCACTGCAGCGGCGCCGGCTGGTTGTGCTCTTTCGCTGCGTCCGCTGCTGCCTGTTCGGCGACTTTATGCTGTTCAAGCTGCTCCAACTGCTCGCTCTTCACGCGCTCCTGCAACCATTCGGGAGCGGAAGACAATTCGATACGGCCAGTGAGCCAAGTACTGTAGATCGTCGGCAGATGCAGATGTATGCGTCCCTCGGCACGCCCCTCAACCGGCTCGGCGAGATCCAGACTCAGACTGTAACCCTCTGTCACCTTGCGCAGCCCGGGCGCGCTCAGGGCGCCGGTGTACCATTGCAGAATCAGTTCCGGCCAGGCGCCGTCATCACTGGGCAGGCGTTCGATGGTTGGCTCATGCAACAGCTCCTGGGCAGCGCCAAAACGGATAGTCAACGCGCGCCGCACTCGATCCGCCGGCCCTTCCTCAAAAACCAGATCCTCACCACGCCAGAATATACGCTCCGGCGCAAAGGGCTGGCCCATGATAGTGCCCTGCAGATCGTTGGTAGCCGGCGCACTCACTGCCCAGCGGCCCGACAGCAACTGGTCCAGCCGCTCGGGTTGATGCTGGTAGAGCTGCGCGGCGCCGACAAGGATGCCGAGAATGCCCAGCAATAACAGCAGGCGCGGCCAGACCGGATAACCGCGGCCACGCACCAATAGCGTGAGGGGAGCAGCCAGCAGCGCGAACAACATGCGTCCGACCGACAGCCGAATGGCAGCGATGACCAGCCACACCCAGCCCAGCACCAACAAGACGGCACCAGCCAGTATCAACAAGGCTTCCATGTCCTGATATCTCCTATTCCTTTAGGGCACGTGCAGGGTGCGTGCTCAGTCCAATTTGAAGTGGGCCCGCGCTGTCGCCACCGGTTCGTCTGACCGGGTTTGCCATGCGGTAATCGCCACATTACCTACTCGCCGACCCTGGCGCCATACCTGACAGGTAGCATAGGTATCCCGGGATAACCCGGCGCGCAGGTAATCCACGGAGAAATCGATGATCTTCGGAAAGCTCTGGCTGTTCATGCTGACCATCAGGTGCAGCATAGCCGCCTGTTCCATAAACCCCGCCAGGACGCCGCCATGCAACGCGGGCAGCATGGGATTGCCTATATTGTTTGCGTTAAGGGGCAGATGAAAGACCATCTCCTCGCCCAACCGCAGCACTTGCACGCCGAGCATCCGTGCGTAGGGTATCTGCGCAATCAACGGCATGTAATCGCCTGAATTATGCGCGTCTCGGATCAGTTGCTCGATATCCATATTCACTCTGCGGCCCTCTGAAGCAACGTCGCCTGGCCGGTGCTGAGCGCCGCTTTGCCCATACGCATGAAGGTGCCAACTACGTGGGCAATAGGCTCATCACGGTTGTCCTGATAGGCCACACCTCGCGTGAAGATCACCGTCGGGGTCACTCGGTAGCATTCGGCGAAACCGAAAATGGGTTTGCCAGGCTCGGCAGGATGCATGTAGTCGATACGCAGATCCAGCGTTGGGCATATCTCGAAGTAGTCCAGATAGCAGACAGTCGAGATGCCGCAGCAGGTATCCATCAGTGTGGTGATGGCCCCGCCATGAACCACACCCGTGACAGGATTACCGATAATCAGATCGCTATAAGGCAACTGTATGACCAGCCCATCCTTATCCGCCTGCTCTACCGTCATGCCCAGTACCTGGCAATGGCGTAGCACTGAAAGAAAACGCCGTGCACGTTGTTCGATGGTCATAGAAAAAGTCAGATCCGGTATGCAACAAAGTGGCGAATTCTAGCAGATCGCCACCGGCAGGCGAGAAAATGACGCATGCCGACGCTATAGGTTTTAGCGAAGCGGGAACTTCTTTGCCCAGACGCAGGACTAAACTCCCGTGAATCATCACTTGGAGAATCAGATGAAAAAGCTTTGCATAACGGCCGCCCTGGTGGCCAGTCTCGGATTGCTGGCAGCCTGTCAGGACGAGCCTGAAGACAAGATGGAATCGGCTCAGGAGTCGATGTCCGATGCAATGGACAGCATGGGTGATGCTGCCAAAGAAACCGGTGAAGCTATTGAACAGAAGGCCGACCAGACCTTCAACAATGAACCCACCACTGGGGAGCGGATTCAGGAAAATCTGGATGAAGCTGGCGACCAGGTTACTGAAGCCTATGACGAGACAAC
>JASJKW010000128.1:0-4632 GCA_037621305.1 Pseudomonas sp. | reverse complement strand
CAAAGCTGACCTGGTCGCCGTCTTGCACCACATCTGCAAGGAAGAATGCCTCCAGGGCAGCACCGTATGTCAGATCAATACCGCTGGCCGCATCCTCGATTGCCGCATCCCCGGTGAACCAGAACCCCTCAATGGGGAAGTTACCGGGGAGCTCTACCGGCAAGGAGACATCAAAGCCCTCATCAAGACCCGGGAATGGGCACATGTAGGAAGGACCGTCGACGGGATCCGCCCCGGCCCGGGAGCTGACCGCTTTGGATAGGCACAGAGCCAGCGCTCGTCCGTGGGTGTCCTGATACCAGGCCGCAAACTCGCCATTTTCTGCTGTGTAAGGACCGGGATCAACATTATAGAGGGCCGCCGTAGCCGGTTGTCCGAGCACGGCAGCTAACGCCAGCGCGAGCGGACATCTCTTCAGTATTCGTATATGCATGACACTTTCCTCTCGCAGTGAACCCGTTCAACGGGTTTGCTTGGCCGGGGAAAAAACCGGTCGGGTAGTGATCTGCAGCTTTCATACCAGCTTGTAGAAACCGGGATAATTAGGTCCTGGACGCTTCAATGACGCTGCTTCCAGGGCCGAGGGGCGGAGAAGAAGAGCTAAGAGTCGCTGGGGTGCTGCCCCCGCATTTGGGGATTGAGGGGGGATAGCGAACGGCACCTGAAAGTAACCGCTCGTCTGAATTCTGAGCTGACAGCCCGAGGTCATGACTACCGGGTAATCGGCGCACGGTATGGGGTTGCAGGAAAAAGAGTGTTGGCGAATGGCTATCTTGCTTCGCTTGCTCTTGTCTCACGGCTGGACACCTTCTGGCTTGAGCTACACTTCTCCACAGAACTCGGATAGGAAGTCCAGCATGAACGGGTCCTTGAATAAGCTATTGCTGCGGTGGCGGGAATACGTGACACCGAAGCAGTCACATCGGAAACAGTTCAATCTCTTGCGCTGGTTCTCGTTGTTCAGCCTGATAATTATCGGCACGGTGGCGCTTGGTCTGGGTTATGTGTCCACTCAGTTTGTGGTCAACGAGAGTATTGAGCGAGATGCTCTGCTCACTGCCCAGTTCATTCATGCGATTGCTGCCGCGGAGATTCGCCACGTGTCTCTGTCACCTGAACATGTGATGGGTGATGTGTTGGATACCCGCAAAATATCACGTTTCCCGGAGGAGACGGTGAATGCACAGCTGTGGGCTCGCGGGGAATTTCTGGACCACATTTCGCATTTGCCTGACGTGTTGCTGGTTAACGTTTACGCTGCCGACAGGGTCGTTGTCTGGTCTACCAATAGTGAATTGATAGGGAAAGCGATCCTCGGCAATAAAGACCTGGAAGATGCCTTCTCCAGCCAGATGCCGGTATCGGCCAGCTATCACCGAGTCGATGAAACTCGTCCGGAACAGAAGCTGCTGCGCACGCCAGAATACCTGTTCATCGAAAACTACATTCCATTGTTCAACAACACAGGCCAGGACGTAGTGGCCATGGTGGAAATCTATAAAGAGCCCAAGGACTTGATTGAACGGATCCAGCGTGGCTACAAGGTTATCTGGATTACCACCGCCATCGGTGGTGGGCTGATTTACATTGGCCTGTTCTGGATAGTGCGCCGCGCCGCGCAGTTGCTGGCCTCGCAGCAGGAGCAATTGCTTACCAACGAAACCTACGTAGTGCTTGGTGAGATGGCGGCCTCGGTGGCACACAGCCTGCGTAACCCGCTCGCAACTATCCGCTCCAGCGCCGAACTGGCCCTGGAGGTGGTCGGGCCGCTGGCGCAGAAGAACATCAATGACATCATCAGTCAGGTTGACCGCATGTCGGGCTGGGTGCGTGATTTACTGCTTTCCTCCAGCCCTCTCAATAGTGCACCGGAACCGGTTGATCTGCGTTCCTGCATTAACGAGATATTGAAAGGGTTCCAGCAGCAACTGGATCGCTCACAAGTACAACTTGAGCTGATGTTGCCTGATATGCCTCCGGTACTGAGTAGCCGGGTACTGCTACAGCAGGTGCTGCATAGCGTACTGACCAACGCTGTGGAGTCGATGTCTGAGGGTGGGCTGTTGAGCATCTCTGCTGAAACGAACAAAAATGGCAGAGAAGTGCGAGTGAGCGTGTGTGATACCGGCAAGGGTATGACCTGGAAGCAGGAGTCGATGGCCTTCAAACCGTTCTATACAACCAAACGCGGCGGACTGGGTGTAGGCCTGGTACTGGTAAAACGCATCATGGAGCGTTTTGGCGGCTTGGCTAGCCTGCACAGTCGAGAGCCGGCTGGGGTTCGTGTGAATCTGACATTCAAAGTGGCGATGGGAGGGGATTATGGAGCAGAGTATTCTGGTCGTTGAAGACGACGAAATGCTGGCCAGTAATATACAGACCTACCTTGAGCGCAAGGGCAATGAAGTCAAGGTCTGTCACAGTGCCGAGGCGGCTTTGGAGGCATTACCCGGCTTCGAGCCTGATGTGGTGCTGACCGACAATTCACTTCCAGGAATGAGTGGGCTGGAACTGATCCGGGAGTTGCAGGAGCGGGTGCCGCAAGTCCAGGTGATCATGATGACCGGGTACGGCAATATTGATGATGCCGTGTCGGCTATGAAGGCGGGCGCTTTTCACTATCTGACCAAGCCTGTGGTGTTATCTGAGCTTCTGTTATTGCTTGATAAGAGCCATGCAGCTCAGGGCATGGAGCAGAAGCTATCCTTCTATCAACACCGAGGCTCTCAGGATGCGGGCATGGCCATGCTGCTGGGTGACTCACCGGCGATGCGTGAGATGAAGCACATGATCACCCAGCTGTTGGAAGCCGAGCGGCGTATGAGTGGTAGCGAACTACCGCCAGTGCTGGTCGAAGGCGAAACCGGTACCGGGAAGGAGCTGGTAGCGCGGGCTTTGCATTTTGATGGGATGCGGAGCAAGGCCCCCTTTATCGAGTTCAACTGTGCTTCAATTCCGGCTGACTTGCTGGAGGCTGAACTCTTTGGTCACGAGAAGGGGGCGTTCACTGATGCCAAGGAGCGGCGCATCGGCCTGGTTGAGGCGGCGGATGGTGGCACCCTGTTTCTCGATGAAGTTGGCGAAATGGATATACACCTGCAAGCCAAGCTGTTGAAACTCCTGGAAGATCACACCATCCGCCGTGTGGGGTCAGTGAAGGAGCGTAAGGTCAATCTGCGAATCATCAGCGCAACCAACTGCAATCTTGAACAGATGGTGCAGGAGGGGAGGTTTCGCAAGGACTTGTTCTTCCGGCTGCGGATCATCTCGATCAAAGTGCCCCGTCTGTATATGCGCGGCGATGACGTATTACTGCTGGCGCGCCACTTCCTCGCCCGGCATGGTAAACGTTATGGGAAGCCAGGTCTGAGGTTTTCCGAAGAGGCAGAAGCGTTGATGATGAGTTACAGTTGGCCGGGTAACGTTCGGGAGCTGCGTAACATGTTGGAGCAAACTGTCTTGTTGGCACCTGGCAGTATCATCGGACCAAGCCAGCTGACCCTTTGTCTTAGTCTGATGGATGAGGGGGCGACCATGCCGAGTATGCCCGTCACTACGATGACCCCGCGCTTACCCGATGATGACCGCGGGAGCATGAACCTGCCGGAGCTGGAGCGCGACATGGTGATTCGTGCTCTCAACAAAACGGACTGGAACGTCACCAAATCGGCGCGTCTGCTGGGGCTGTCACGAGATATGCTGCGTTATCGTATCGAGAAGCTGGAACTGATGCGCCCCGAGCCCCACGATTAGCTGATTTTATAGCTGAAGTTAACCCTCCCAAAATTAATGTTTAGGACGAAGTGGAGAGTTGGATCTAAAATAAGCCCTATGATTATATGTTACAAGGCAGCGGAGTTTGTGCAGTCGGCCTCATGCAACTATTTGATATTGAAGGGCGTCCTGAATGCCGACAAGCCGCGTCTGCAGGCGCAGGTACGCCAGGCAATCGAGCAACCGGAGCAAGCCGGGCTGCGCTCGGAACGGATGCGTGGGCTATGAATGTGACCCTATGGCTGTCCCGCATCACCGCCGTGCTGGCACTGGCTGTGCTTGCCGCGGGCTGTACACCCTCGCAGATGAAAGAAGAAGGGCGCTTCTACCTCAGTGATGCCGGGTTGCTGGATCGCTACCAGATCAGCCGCAGCGGCAACTTCCGCCTGCAAGCGGACTCGCAATTGTACATTGCGCAGAGTCACTTCGTGCCGGTTGGCCATGCCTATGCACGGCCGAACATTCTCGCCGAGGAAGGCTTTGCTGCTGCGGTGCAGGTGTTCCCCATGGTGCGCCGCGCGGAGCAGCCGTTGGGGCTGAATGAAGCGCTGGCGCGGACCCGTCAACAGGGCCTCGATTATCTGCTGTACACCCGTTTCGCCAGTGCCCAAAGCAGCGCCGGTGCACAGCAGACACCTCAGCAGGCCAGTGACGGTGATGTGGGGCGTGATCAGGTAGTGCTGCAGTTGATACTGTTGGAGGCCGGTACCGAACGGGTCATCGATTTTGCGACCATCAACAGTCGTACCGGTTTTCTGGCCTTCTACAAATCCCGTCCCGAGGACCTGCTGCGGGAACCGATGGAAGACTACACACGTCAACTGCTGGGCAGCCGCTGATCGGCCTGAGCAACCCGAA
>JASJKW010000127.1:0-4481 GCA_037621305.1 Pseudomonas sp. | reverse complement strand
CGTACGCTCAGCCAGCCCCTTGACGCTGACCACCCGATCGGCATCGCGAAACTGCAACAGACCTGTCTTGATACTCACAGCCATGAAAGCCAGTGCCAACGCCAGCAATGCCGCCGCCACTACTGCAAAGAACGAAATACGTGAACTGTCAGACATCGAGCCGCTCCTGTATATGAAGATCAACTGTTCTGCTTATACTCGCCCCGACCACAAGCCACAAGCCGCTCCTCACTCATCCTTGCGCAGGTCATCCGGTATCGGCGGATCGGGCATCGGGCCGGGGCGCTGGCCTTTGCCTTCCTGGAACTGGCGTACCTGATAGACATAGGCCAATACCTGCGCCACTGCCAGGTAGAGGCCGGCTGGAATCGGCTGATCCAGCTCAGTACTGTAGAACACCGCTCGCGCCAACGGCGGTGATTCCAGAACGATCACATCATGCTCACTCGCCACTTCGCGAATTTTCTGCGCCAGAAAATCAGCCCCCTTGGCCAGCACTACCGGCGCGCCGGACTGCACCGGGTCGTACTTCAACGCCACCGCGTAATGCGTCGGGTTGGTAATCACCACATCGGCCTTGGGCACTTCGCCCATCATCCGTCGTTCAGCCATTTCCCGCTGCAGTTGCCGGACCCGCGACTTGACCTCGGGTTTACCTTCGGAATCCTTGTACTCGTCACGCACTTCCTGCTTGGTCATGCGCGTCTTCTGCTTGTTGTCCCATATCTGAAATGGCACATCCACCGCAGCAATCAGAATCAATGAACTGGCCAGCAGCAATAGCGAAGTACCCAGCACCCAGCCGCTATGAAAAACGGCTCCGGGCAGGGATTCATTGCTCAGCGCCAGCAGGTCGTCGGTCCGCATATAGAGCACCAGCAGCGCCATGGCCAGTACGACGAAGAATTTCCCCAGCGCCTTGAGCAGCTCTACCAGTGCCTTGATCGAAAACATGCGCTTGATACCTGCCAGCGGATTGAGCCGCTCACCCTTGGGGACCAGCAGCTTGGCACTGAACAACCAGCCGCCGAGCATTACCGGGCCAACCAGCGCAGCGATCAACAGCATCAGAAACAGCGGACCCAGCACACTGAAACCCTGGCGAATGGACGCCAGCAGATGCAGCCCCATGGTGTCAGTACTGAACAGCGCTTCACGCTCCAGCGAGAAGTTGTAGACCATCAAATCCATCAACTTGCGGGCCATTTCCGGTCCGAGCATCAACAAACCCAGCGCGGCAACCATCACCACTGCCAGGGTGTTGAGTTCCTTGGAGCGCGCTACCTGACCTTTGTCGCGGGACTCTTTCTGGCGTTTCGCCGTAGGGTCTTCTGTGCGTTCCTGACCGCTGTCTTCAGCCATCAGCGCGCTCCGACCATTTCGCGCAGCCAGATCAAGGCTTCAGAGGCAAACAGGTGATATTGCTCCGCTGCGCTGCCGAGCAACACCCAGAGGATGAATAAGCCGAAAACCAGGGTCAGCGGAAAGCCGATGGAAAAGATGTTCAGCTGCGGTGCAGCGCGCATCATCACCCCGAAGGACAGGTTGACGATCAGCAGCGCGGTAATGGCCGGCAGACCGATCAGCAGCGCCGCTGCCATGACCCAGGAAAAGCGCAGCACCAGGGTCTGGAAATGCGCGGCCTGCAGTGTCTCGCCAATGGGCAAGGTGGTGAAGCTCTCGACCAGCACCTCGATGACCACCAGATGCCCATTCATCGCCAGAAACAGCAGCGTGATCAACATGGTGAACACCTGCGCCACCACCGCCACGGAGATACCCATGGCCGGATCGTTCATCGAGGCAAACCCCAGGCCCATCTGCATGGCGATGATCTGTCCGGCCACCACATGTATCTGGAACAGCAGCTGCAGCAGAAACCCCATTGCCGCGCCGATCAGGATCTGCTCACCGATCACCACCCAGGTGCTCAGCGCCAGCGCATCCAGTTGGGGGACATGGGCAATCTGCGGCGCCACCAGCGCGGTCAGCGCCACCGCGAAATACAGGCGGATACGCATGGGAATCAAGGCCGTGCCTATCACCGGCATGGTCATGAACAGCGCGCCGATACGAAACAGTACCCACAGGTAGCCTGTTACCCAGCGGCCGATATCGCTGCCGGCCAGCTCGATCATCAGCCAATCAATCCGGGGATATTGTGGTACAACTGCTCGGTGAACTCGATCAGCTGACGGACCAGCCAGGGACCCAATGCAATCAAGGTCATGAAGGTGAACAGCAGGCGAGGAAGGAAGCTCAGAGTCTGTTCGTTGATCTGGGTAGCAGCCTGAAATACCGCCACCATCAGACCGACCGCGAGGCTCGGCAGGACAATGACCGCCACCATCACAGTGGTCAGCCAGATCGCCTGACGAAACAGATCAACAGCGATTTCAGGCGTCATTCGCGTTGCTCCTATGTGACTGCAAAACTGGCAGCCAGGGTACCTATGATCAACGCCCAGCCATCCACCAGCACAAACAGCATGATCTTGAATGGCAACGAGATGATCAACGGCGATAGCATCATCATGCCCATGGCCATCAGAACACTGGCGACCACCAGATCAATCACCAGAAAAGGGATGAAGATCATGAAACCGATCTGGAAAGCGGTTTTCAGCTCGGAGGTAACGAAAGCCGGTACCAGAATATGAAAGGGCACATCTTCCGGGCCGGCCAGATCGGTGCGTTTGGCCAGACGAACAAAGAGTTCCAGATCCGTTTCACGGGTCTGCGCCAGCATGAATTCGCGCAGCGGCACACTGGCCTGTTCAAGCGCCTGCGGCGGCGCCAGTTGTTCGTTCAGATAAGGCTGCAGTGCACTTTCATTGATACGCTCGAATACCGGCGCCATGATGAACAAGGTCAGGAACAGCGCCAACCCGACCAGAATCTGGCTGGACGGCGTGGATTGCAGGCCCAGCGCCTGACGCAGAATGGCGAACACAATGATGATGCGGGTAAAGCTGGTCATCATCATGACAAAGGCCGGGATGAATGTCAGCGCGCTCATCAGCAGCAGTATCTGCAAACTGACCGAATAGGTCTGCTCACCCTCAGCGTCAGTGGTCAGGGTAATGGCCGGCAGGCTCAGCGGATCACCCGCCGATTGCGCAAATACCGAGGGCGCCAGCAACATCAGCAATACCAGACTCCAGCGGATCATGGTTTATGCTCCCGCTTGAGTATCGCCTGCAGCTTGCGTGCAAAATCGCCGCCCACCGCACCACCGTCAGCATCGGCTACGGGTTCATCGAATACATGCAGGGTGTTGATGCGCCCTGGCGAAATGCCCAGCAGCATCTGCTGCCCGCCAACGTCGACCAGCACCAGACGATCACGCGGCCCCAGAGGGTAGCTGCTGATCACCTGGATATGCTGACCGCCCTGGGGGGCCATCGGGCCGACACGACGCATCAGGTAACCGAGCAGAAAAATCAGCCCGACCACTATGATCAGACCCACGCCCAACTGGGCCAGCTGCCCGATCAGCGTCGTACCGGATTCGCCTTGCGCCGCTGACGCAGCGAATAACGGCAAGGGTAAAGATACCGTCAGCGCTGCAGTCAGCGCACGCAGCAGAGGCATATCAACTCAACTTCTTGATACGTTCGGACTGGCTGATCACATCAGTCAGACGGATGCCGAACTTCTCGTTGACCACCACCACTTCGCCATGGGCGATCAGAGTGCCATTGACCTTCACGTCCAGCGGTTCACCCGCCAGTCGGTCCAGCTCCACCACCGAGCCCTGATTGAGCTGCAGCAGATTGCGGATGGTGATGTTGGTGTCACCCACCTCCATCGAGATGGTCACGGGAATATCCAGAATCACATCCAGGTTCGGACCATCGGCACCACCGAACAGCTCGCCCGATGGACGACGCTCGGAAGCACTGAATTCCTCCATGGGCAGCGGCCTGGAGCCGTCATTACCGGCCAGCATGGCGTCGATGTCGTCCTGACTTGCATTCCCCGCCTCATCGAGTGCGGCAGCCCACTCATCGGCCAACGCCTGCTCTTCCGGACTGATGTCGTCCTGTTTGTCCTCAGCCATCTCGCCTGATCCTCATTTATCTCTGTCAAGAGTACTGCTGTTACGAGCCGATCAGCGCGGACGCGTGATCGGCCCGAGAATCTGCAGTGCCAGATTGCCCTTCACCGAACCCAGCCGGGCCTTGAAGGTCGGCACACCATTGGCACACATCACCATGTGCTCGGGCATTTCCACGGGAATAACATCACCCGCCTGCATGCTCAGCAGGTCACGCAATTTGAGCTCGCGGCGCACCACAGTGGCACTGAGCGGCACCTTGGCAGCAGTGATTTCCTCGCGCAATGCCCGCACCCAACGCTCGTCATGTTCATCCACATCCG
Source organism: Pseudomonas sp. (assembly GCA_037621305.1). Classification (GTDB taxonomy): domain Bacteria; phylum Pseudomonadota; class Gammaproteobacteria; order Pseudomonadales; family Pseudomonadaceae; genus Halopseudomonas. The sequence goes on along the minus strand of JASJKW010000127.1, from coordinate 99 downwards.
ACTGCACGCCCGAATCCAGCACCTCGCGCAGCGGCTCGATCATCGAATAGGGCATGGTCACATGCGTTTCGCGCCGGCGGGCGGGGGGGGGGGGGGGGG
>JASJKW010000126.1:0-3595 GCA_037621305.1 Pseudomonas sp. | reverse complement strand
ATGCTCTTTAGTTCCTTCTTAGAACGCCGGCAGTTTGGGTAGCTCCCTGCCTCCCTAGAGCATCACAACCTTATGTTGCGATCTATTCAATTGTAGTATGGCGGTCCGCTTCTGGCCGATAGCAGTCATGCGCCGGTCGTTTCCAAAGTGAAACGGCTTGCGTCAGTAGGCTGTTTTCGCTCAGACCTGCATCAATCAATTCATATAAGCGGAGCTAGTTTTTGAGCCAGCTGGTTCAGCGCTTCTCTTCTCTCATCAAAGTAGTCGTGACGGTTGTATACGGCCTCCACTCCTTTGAGTCTGTGGTTGAGGCAACGCTCAGCCACATGGCCAGGTATGCCTATTGAGGCTAACAGGCTTCTGCAGGTGCGGCGTAAATCGTGAACAGTAAAGTGCTCAAGATCACCCATTTTGTTTGGAGGTTGCACCGCTCTTCCCGGCTCCCTGCCAAACAATTTTGAGATAGCCCGATTCAGAGTGTCTTTGCCCATGTGCGGCATTTTGCTAGCTCGTCTGTTTGGGAAAACATAAGCAGAGTCAAAGGCGCGCACTTTCAGCTCTTTGAGCCACGCAATAGATGCGTCTGGCAACGGGACGTCGATAGCCGCGCCGGACTTGCTGCGGTCACTGGGGAGATACCATGTCTGGTTATCAAGATTGAACTCGCTCCACGTGGCTTCGGTCAGCTCGCTTTTTCTAACGCCTAATGACAACAAAAGGGCGCAAGCCAAGTAGTTTTCACGGGTAAAGCTATCTGCTTCTTCCCTGAACTTTTTAAAGACGAAGGTGACTTCTTGTATCGTCAGCGCCCTGTCTCTGCTTTTCTCTAAACCGCCAGCATCGCTCACTGTAAAAGCGCTGGCAGGGTTGCCAGCGACTACGTCCAGCTTTATGCCGTGGTTAAACAGCTGCTTGCAGTACAGCAGGGCATCGTTGGCGATCGTTGGCCGATTGCTTTCGGTGATGTTGTGCAAGATTTTTTGTATGTCGCGCCCGGTAACGGCGTCTGGCCGCATCTGGCCTATAACTGGAGCAATGTCCTGTGAATAAACTCGAAAGGGTATTCGATGATGTTTGAGGCGCTTGATGTTGCCCTCATGCCAGTTTGCAAACAGGTCATCCACGTTTTTAATTGATTGGTGCTTGGCTTGCTGTTTGGCGATGAGCGGATCAAGGCCTTGCCTGTGTTGCTGCATCCTGAGTGCGGCTTCCGCTCTGGCGTCGGCAAGAGATAGATCATCAACCTTGCCAAGCGTCATCTCCTTGCGCTTTTTATTGGATGTGAAGCGCAGCATCCAATAAGCCCGACCGGCTTTCGGCACTACAAGATAAAGACCACCACCATCTGAAAAGCTCCCAGGTGCGCCCTTGGTTTTTGCGCTCACGCTCTTGGTTGTCAACCTGCCCATTTCTCACTCCAAAGTACCCACCACTTGTGTTCTTGGAGATACTAGCATGCCCACCATTTCACCCACCAGTTTTTCGAGGATGGTGGTGGGTTCCTGTGGACTTGTGTGGATGTGATAAGTTATGAACGCCTTGATTTTACTGGGGTTGTAGGTGGCTGCGGACGGCTGTGGATATTACTCAATATTCTGAACCTGCTCCCGCATCTGCTCGATATACACCTTCAGATCCACGGCCGCCTGGGTGCTGCGGGCATCGATGGCCTTGGAGCCGAGGGTGTTGGCTTCGCGGTTGAACTCCTGCATCAGGAAGTCCAGGCGGCGGCCCATGGCAGCTTTGCCATTCAGCACATGGCGGGTTTCGGTGATGTGGGTGTCGATGCGGTCGAGTTCCTCGGCGACGTCGATCTTCTGCGCGAGCATCACCAGTTCCTGTTCGATGCGCGTGACGTCCAGTTCCAGCTGCGCTTCGTTGAATCGATCGATGAGCTTCTGCCGGTGCGTGGCGAGCAGTGTGGGCATCATCTCGCGCAGGGTGATGACCCGTTCGGCCATGTTGTCCAGACGCTCTTCTATCAGCGCGCGCAGTTCGGCGCCTTCCCGTGCGCGATGTTGCTTGAGCTCATCCAGTGCCTGGTTGAACAGGCTGTCTGCCTGTTTCAGCAGGTCGGGCTGGTTCTGTTCGCTGCCACCGAGTACACCGGGCCATGCCAGCAGTTCCAGCGGGTTGATCGGTGCGGGATTGTCCAGTTGACCGCGAATGCGACCAGCAGCCTCGATGAGTTGGTCGAGCAGTGGTTGGTTGAGGCTCAGGTTCGGATGGGCGTCGGTGACGGGGTTGAAGCGCAGGGTGCATTCCACCTTGCCGCGGGCCAGCTGCTTGCGCAGACGCTCACGCAGTGGACCTTCCAGATCACGGAAGGCGTCGGGCAGGCGCAGGGTGGCCTCGAGGTAACGGTGGTTGACCGAGCGCAACTCCCACGCCAGGTTGCCCTGATCGGTGCTGAGTTCACTGCGGGCAAAGGCCGTCATGCTGAATACCATGGTCCACTCCTGATTGTTTTGCTGTTTGCCGGAGCGGCATTGTACTCCGCCAGTCGGGATGGGGCACAGCCTGCTGTTGTACCCTTGGGCAGGCCCCGTATAATCGCCGCACACACATGCAGTACAAGGAATTGGATAGATGATACGACCCAGCGGCCGCGCAGCAGACCAGATGCGTCAGGTAACCCTGACCCGCCAATACACCAAGCATGCCGAAGGTTCGGTATTGGTCGAGTTCGGCGACACCAAGGTGATCTGTACTGCCAGTGTGGAAGGTGGTGTTCCGCGTTTCCTGCGTGGTACCGGACAGGGTTGGATCACCGCCGAATACGGCATGCTGCCGCGGGCGACCGGTGAGCGCATGCAGCGTGAAGCCAGCAAGGGCAAGCAGGGCGGTCGTACGTTGGAGATTCAGCGGCTGATCGGCCGTTCGCTGCGTGCAGCGGTGGATCTCAAGACGCTGGGCGAGAACACCATCTATATCGACTGCGATGTGATTCAGGCCGACGGTGGTACTCGTACCGCCTCCATCACCGGCGCCTGCGTGGCATTGGTCGATGCGCTGCGTTCGATGAAAAAGCGCGGTGCCATCAAGCGGGTGCCGACAGTGCAGATGATCGCAGCGATCTCGGTGGGTATCTATCAGGGCGTGCCGGTACTGGATCTGGATTACCCGGAAGACTCCGCCGCGGACACCGACCTGAACGTGGTGATGACCGACAAGGGTGGCTTCATCGAGGTGCAGGGCACTGCCGAGGCGGCACCCTTCTCACCTGAAGAGCTCACCGCCATGCTGGAGCTGGCCAGAGCGGGTATCACCGATCTGTTTGCGGCACAGCTGGCATCCCTGGAAGACTGAGCCGGCGGACCTGCCGAGTTCGGCTATTCTGACGTCAGGATAGCCATCGAGAGTATGAGGAGCAGCGAACATGATTGATGAAGAGCCGCGCATTGAAGCGCTGGAGCCTGGCTCGGATGCGCGTCTGTGGGCAATGATTGCGCATCTGGCTGGTTTTCTCGGGTATTTCATTCCGGTGATCGGTAGCCTGATCGGCCCATTGATCATCTGGCAGCTGAAGAAGGATTTGCATCCCTTTGTTGATGATCAGGGCAAGGAAGCACTCAATTTCCAGATCACCGTGGCT
>JASJKW010000125.1:0-4762 GCA_037621305.1 Pseudomonas sp. | reverse complement strand
GGGTGTAGGTGCCATGTATGACATGAATAATTGATGTGATCATGGCTTTCTCCTCAGGCTGCGGCCAGCACGAATGCGCCGGTCACCAGCAGGTTGATCAGGGTTAATGGCAGACAGACTTTCCAGCCGAACGCCATCATCTGGTCGTAGCGCGGACGCGGAAGCGACGCGCGCAGCAGGATAAAGATCATGATGAAGAACCCGGTCTTCAGGGCAAACCACAGGAACGGCAATTGCGGCAATAGATCAAAAGGCCCGTGCCAGCCACCGAAGAACAGCGTGGCCAGCAGTGCCGATACCAGCACAATGCCGATGTACTCCCCCACGAAAAACATGCCCCACTTCATGCCTGCGTATTCCACGTGGTAACCGTCGGCCAGCTCCTGCTCTGCTTCCGGCTGGTCAAAGGGGTGACGGTGGGTTACCGCGACGCCAGCGATGAAGAAGGTCAGAAAACCGAAAAACTGCGGAATAATGAACCACAGATTGTCCGCCTGGTAGGCAACGATATCGCGCATATTGAACGAGCCGGTCTGCGCCACTATGCCCATCAGCGACAGGCCGAGGAATACCTCGTAGGACAGGGTCTGGGCTGCCGCCCGCAGGCCGCCGAGCAGGGCGAACTTGTTATTGCTCGCCCAGCCCGCGAACAGCACGGCGTACACCGTCAGACCGGCCATGGCGAAGAAGAACAACAGGCCGATATTCAGGTCCGCCACCCCCCAGGTCGGGGTGATCGGCACCACGATAAAGGCCACCAGCAGCGAGCTCATGGCTACTACCGGGGCCAGGGTGAAGATCAGCTTGTCGGCGAAGGGCGGTGTCCAGTCTTCCTTGAAGAACATCTTCAGCATGTCCGCGACAATCTGGAACATACCGAAGGGGCCGACTCGGTTGGGGCCGTAGCGGTCCTGCCACAGCGCCAGCAAGCGTCGTTCGACAAAGCTCAACAGCGCACCGGCAATCACCACTGCGAGCAGGATGACAATCGCCTTGATCACGCTGATCAGGATGTCGATCACCTCGGGAGTGAGCCAACTCATTGCGCTACCCCCTTGATGTCAGACGCAATACTGGCGGCGCTCAATGGTGGTATGCCCGGCAGGCCGGCCGGCAAGCCGACCACACCCAGCGGCAGGTCAGCGCTGATGCGCACCGGTAGCTGCAGCTGTTGCTTACCCAGCGTCACTGCCAGCAGGGCACCGTCAGTCAGCCCCAGGCGGCTTGCTTCCACCTCAGCCAGTGCAGCGTAGGTTTGCGGCATGCGTTCCTGAATGGGCTCAGCACGACTGGTGTTCTCGTCGCTACCAAACAGGTGGTACAGCGGCACTGCCTGCAAGGTGCCAGCCGCCGGCGCAAAGGCAGCGGGTGCTTGCAACCAGTCAATATCCATACGCGCGCTGTCCAGCAATCGCACGCCCGGATCACCGCTGCGCAAGTGACCACCGACTTCATCCTGATATTTGTTCCATGCCTGCGGCGAGTTCCAGCCTGGCGCCCAGGCAAAGGGAATCTGTTGGCGATCTTCCTTGCTACCGGAATAGCCTTCCATGGAGAACGCAAAGGGACTGTCCGGATCCTGCGGCTGGCGCGGCTCATGCACACTCACGTTGGCGCGCATGGCGGTTCGGCCGCTGTAACGGTGCGGGGCGCGCGCCAGCTTTTGACCCTTGATGCGGAAGCTGGCATCCGGTGCGGCGTCTACAATCGAGGCCAGGCGCGGATGTGCGACAGCACAGGCTTCGGTCACCTGATCAAGGTTGGTCCAGGTGACCGTTTTACCCATCAGGGTGGCACGCAGAGCATGCAACCAGCGCCAACCCTCGCGGATCAGCACATCCGGGTTGTAATAGCTTGGCTCGAATACCTGGAAAAAGCGCTGGGCGCGGCCTTCCTGACTGACCAGGGTGCCATCGCCTTCGGCAAAGCTGGAGGCCGGCAGCAGGATATGGGCCTTGTCTGCGGTAGCGGTCTGTTGATGATCGACCACAACCACCACCTTGGCTGCATCCAGAGCTGCATCCACTGCAGCGCGGTCAGCGCGGCGGTACAGGTCATTTTCCAGCACCACCAGTGCATCATATTGACCAGCAGCCAGGGCTTCCAGGGCGGCTTCGACAGAGCGGTCTGCCTTATCATCCTCCAGCAGAATGGCCATACCCATGCTGTTGGCTTCCGGCACTACCATGCTGATCGAGGCATTCTTTTCGCGATTCTTCAGCGCCTGGGCGATATTGGCGGTGGCATCGATGATGGTACGGCTAGCCAATGAGGCACCGGAGACCAGCAGCGGGCGCTTGGCGGCCAGCAGCGCATCGGCGATGCGTTGTGCCAACTCCAGCGCGTCGGCCTCCAGGCCGGATACTGCCGGGGCGCTGGAGTCGATGGCGTGGGCCACGGCAAAACCGAGGCGCGCCAGATCGTCCGGAGCAGCTTGCACCGACTCGACGGCGATATCGTCCAGCCGAGTAGCCTCGACGCTGGCGATAAATATCGGATGCATCGCACCCTGGGCAATATTTTCCACAGCAGCCTGATGCCAGCTCTGGATACCTGCAGCTTCGGCAATCTCGACGGCCTTGCCCTTGGCAGTCTGGCGCAGCGCCAGTGCGATACGCGCGGCGGTCTGGGTCAGATCTTCACCCAGTACGAAGACCGCATCATGGCTTTCCATATCGCGAATGGTCGCGGTTGGCAGAGGCCCGTTCTGCAGGAGATGACGGATCGCCTGGAGGTTCTCCAGTTCAAGGCGGGCAATGCCGGAGTAGAAGTCCTCGGAACCCACCAGTTCGCGCAGGGCAAAGTTGCTTTCCAGGCTGGCGCGGGGTGAACCGATACCCAGAATCCGTTGGCGATTAAGCAGGCCGGCAGTCTGGTCCAGTGCGGCGTCGATTCCCATGCTCAGTTTGGAGCGCTGGGCAATTGGCTGGTGCGGGCGATCCTTGCGGTTGACGTAGCCGTAGCCAAAGCGGCCCCGGTCACACAGGAAGTAGTGGTTAACCTCGCCGTTGAAACGGTTCTCGATGCGGCGAATCTCGCCGTAACGCTCACCCGGGCTGATGTTGCAGCCCGATGCGCAGCCATGACAGATGCTTGGCGCAAACTGCATGTCCCACTTGCGGTTGTAGCGCTCGGAGTGGGTCTTGTCGGTGAATACCCCGGTAGGACAGACCTCGGTGAGGTTGCCGGAAAATTCGCTTTCCAGGGTGCCGTCTTCGACACGCCCGAAATACACCTGATCATTGGCACCAAATACGCCCAGATCGGTGCCGCCGGCATAATTCTTGTAATAGCGCACGCAGCGATAACAGGCAATGCAGCGGTTCATCTCATGGGCGATGAAGGGCCCCAGTTCCTGGTTCACGTGGGTGCGTTTGTTGAAGCGGTAACGGCGCTGGTTGTGGCCGGTCATCACTGTCATGTCCTGCAAATGACAGTGACCACCTTCCTCACACACCGGGCAGTCATGCGGGTGGTTGATCATCAACCACTCGATGACGCTGGCGCGGAACGCCCTGGCTTCTTCGTCGTCGATCGAGATCCAGCTGTTATCGGTTGCCGGTGTCATGCACGACATCACCAGCCGCCCGCGGGTGTCATTCTCATCGCTGTACTGCTTGACCGCACACTGGCGGCAAGCGCCCACGCTGCCCAGCGCTGGGTGCCAGCAGAAGTAGGGAACATCAAGCCCGAGGGACAGACAGGCCTGCAGCAGGTTGTCCGCCCCGTCGACTTCGTAGTCTTTACCGTCTACATGGATAGTAGCCATGATTTATTTTTCTTCTTACCCGATACCGGGTGCTGATAATGGAATTCTTTATGCTTTCACAAACTCGGTAGCCGCTTGAACTTCGGCTGAGCGGTCTATCCCCGCTTCAAACTCTTCACGGAAGTACTTGATCGCACTGCCCAGGGGTTCAACCGCGCCCGGTGCATGGGCACAGAAGGTCTTGCCCGGCCCGAGGAAATCCACCAGTCTGGCGAGAATCTCCATATCCTCGGGATTGCCCTGGCCGTGCTCCAGGGCACGCAGCGTCTTCACGCTCCAGGGCAGGCCGTCGCGGCAGGGCGTACACCAGCCGCAGGACTCCCGGGCGAAGAACTCTTCCATATTGCGCAGCAGCGAGACCATGCTCACCGTGTTATCTACGGCCAGAGCCAGGCCGGTACCCATGCGGGTGCCGACCTTGGCAATGCCGCCGGAGAACATCGGCGCTTCCAGGTGTTCAGGCAGCAGGAAACCGGTACCGGCACCGCCGGGTTGCCAGCATTTGAGGGTAAAACCATCGCGCATGCCGCCGGCATAATCTTCAAACAGCTCACGGGCACTGATGCCAAAGGGCAGTTCCCAGATACCGGGGTTCTTCACCTTGCCGGAGAAGCCCATCATCTTGGTGCCATGGTCGCCGCTCTCGGGGCGGGCCAGCGCGGTATACCACTCGACACCGTTGCCGACGATGGCCGGTACGTTGCACAGGGTTTCCACGTTGTTTACGCAGGTCGGCTTGCCCCATACGCCTACAGCAGCGGGGAAGGGCGGCTTGGCCCGCGGGTTGGCACGGCGGCCTTCCAGGGAGTTGATCAGTGCGGTTTATTCACCGCTGATATAGCGGCCGGCACCGGTGTGCACGATCAGCTCGAAGTCGAAACCCGAGCCCATGATGTTCTTGCCCAGCAGGCCGGCCGTCTTGGCCTCTTCAACGGCTTGCTTGAGGTTGCGGGCCGCATCGACATACTCGCCACGCAGGAAGATATAGCCACG
>JASJKW010000124.1:0-3006 GCA_037621305.1 Pseudomonas sp. | reverse complement strand
CGAGCGCGTGCGACAGATCCAGGTGGAGGCGCTCAAGCGTTTGCGCGATATATTTGAGCAGCATGGCCTGACAGGGGAGTCACTGTTCCAGTGAGGTTCCGCCACCTTGGTGGCGCCTTTGGCATACAAAAACGGGAGCCTGCAGGTTCCCGTTTTTCGTTTCTGCATTCTGTGCGAAGATAAGCCACACTGCGTCAGGCAGCATGGAAAAGGAGAGCAGCGAATGGATTGGACTCACGTGCCGGTATTGGTAATGGTGGCCGCGTTGGTCGTGTTGTTGATCTACGGCATTACCCTGTATAACCAGTTGGTCACCATCAAACACGCAGTCAGTCGAGCCTGGGCCAACATTGATGTGCTGCTGCGTCAGCGTCACGAGGAACTGCCCAAACTGGTAGAGGCCTGCCGGCAGTATATGCAATATGAGCAGAGCACCCTGGAGCGGGTCATCAGCGCGCGCAATGCGGTCAGCCAGGCGCGAGGCCGTTCTGACCTGAAACAGCTGGGGCAGGCGGAAACCGCGCTGCGCAGTGGGCTTGGTCAGTTGTTCGCGCTCGCTGAAGGTTACCCTGAGTTGCAAGCCAATACCTCGTTCCAGCACTTGCAACAGCGCATTTCCGGATTGGAGAGCGGTATTGCCGATCGTCGTGAGCTGTATAACGCCGCGGTGAACATCAATAACGTGCGTATCGAGCAGTTTCCCGATGTGCTGGTCGCACGCATGTTTTCTTTCCACTCCGCCGAGTTGCTGCAGTTCTCCGAGGCGGAAAAGGCTGACGTGGATCTTCGCCAGCTGTTCTCATGATCGATCTGTACGGTATTTTTCTGGTTTCCAGAGGCGTACACGCCGCTGCGACCGGGGCAAGCTCATTGCTGGCTCTGTGGTTGCTGTACCGCATGTTCAGTCGTTTGCGCCGAGCTCGCTGGGTTGAGGATACGCCAACCTCGAAAATCCGTTCCGCAGCTCAGGGCCTGGTTGAACTGGTCGGGAAAGTAGAGGGCGGGGGACATGCACCGCTGCTTTCTCCCTTGGCCGGCCGGCCCTGCCTGTGGTATCGCTTCAGCGTTGAGGAGTTGCAGCGCCGGGGCAAGAATACCGAATGGCGTACAGTGGAACGGGGCCATTCCGACCGGCCCTTCCTGTTGCGTGATGAGACTGGCCGTTGCTGGGTTCTGCCCAGCGAGGCAGAGGTCCATCCTCGGCTGCGCAGGCGCTGGGAAGGTCAGCGGCGGTGGCCACTGGGCAACAAGGCGCAGACCGGTGTCCTGGGGGCGTTGCTCGGGCGTCGCTATCGTTATACCGAGGAGTATCTGCAGGAGCATGACATCCTCTACGCGCTGGGCTGGTTCGAGAGTCGCGGTGGTGGCCGGGATGCCATGGATCCGCAATCGGTGGCGCGGCAAATCATCAGTGGATGGAAGGCTGACTATCCGGATCTGCTGGCGCGCTTTGATCGCAATCGTGACGGTCAGCTTGATCCGGTTGAATGGGAACGGGTGCGGACAGCTGCTGCCCTCGAGGCGCAACACCAGATACGCCGCGCGGGAGAGTCGCCCACGGTGCATGCGCTGGCCAAGCCGCCGCACAAGGGGCTGCCTTTTCTCCTGTCTGATCACCATGAAGAGGAACTCAGCCGCAAGCTGCGGCGGCAGTCAGGCTGGAGCCTGGCCGGTATGTTGATCGCGGGTGGCCTGGCGGGCTGGTTGTGGCTTGCCTTGCTGTATTGAGAATGGTCTGGGCGACTGCGTTTCAGTGACCCTGCTCATAGTCGTCTAACCACTCGATCAGAGCAGCGGCAGGCAAGGGACGGCTGTAGAAGTAGCCCTGGCCCTCGTGACAGCCTTCCTGTTGCAGATAGGCCTGCTGCTCGAGCGACTCCACGCCCTCGGCGATGACCTGCATGTTCAGGTTGCGGCCAAGCTGGATGATGACCCGCACAATGTTCTGATCGCCCGAGTCGGACAGCAGATCACGGGTGAAGCTCTTGTCGATCTTGATCTTGTCCAGCGGCAATCTGCGCAGATAGCTGAGTGATGAGTAGCCGGTACCGAAGTCGTCCAGTGCAATCAATACACCGGTGTGCTTCAGATTATTCAGGTGCCGGGCCGCGGCATGGATATCTTCCATCAAGCCGGTTTCGGTGACCTCCAGCTCCAGGCTGTTGCTCGGCAATGCATGGCGCTGCAGCACCTGGGTGACCATCATTGACAGGTCGGGGTGATGTAGTTGTACGGTCGACAGATTGACTGACATGCGCAGATGCGTTCGGCCCGCGTCGTGCCATTCTCGCAGTTGGCGACAAGCCTGATCCAGTACCCATTCACCGATGGCGATGATGGCCCCGCTCTGTTCCGCCAGCGGAATAAACAGATCCGGTGACACCAGGCCGCGGTCGGGATGATGCCAGCGCAACAGTGCTTCGACGCCCACCACCCGATGATCGGCCAGAGTGACCTGTGGCTGATATACCAGATGAAATTCATTGCGCGACAGTGCTTCGCGCAAGCTTGAAGCCAGCTCACGGCGCGCGCGCATTTTGCTGTCCACACTGGCGATATAGAACTGATAGCGGTTTCGTGAACGAACCTTGGCTAGCATCATGGTCTGTTCGGCCTTCTGCAGTAGTTTTCCTGCATCTCTGCCGTCTTCAGGGAACAGGGTAATGCCCACGGAGGCCTGAATGGTTATCTGATGTTTGTCTATCAGGAGTGGCTGGCCGAGTTCTTCAAGCATCTGTTGCGCCAGCTCGGCGACCTCGTAGGGCTCATCGACATCGGGAACGACCAACGCGAACTGATCACCGCCAAGGCGAGCGATACTGGCCAGTCGTCCGCTGTGCGCGCGCAGACGTTCGGCCACGGCGATCAGTACACGGTCGCCGACCTGATAGCCGAACTTTTCATTTACTTCCTTGAAGTCATCCAGTCCGCAGCACAGTACAGCGACGCTACGCTGGCGGCGGTGGGCCTCGGCGAGAATCCGTATCAATCGGTCCAGCAACAGGC